>JAGLTP010000353.1 GCA_023135215.1 Candidatus Heimdallarchaeota archaeon | reverse complement strand
AGTATTGGTAATGGTGTGTCAGTAACTTCAAGACTATATCCTGCATAACCTAACCATTCCTTAGCGGCATCAAGATCTCTGTTGTACTTGATAACATCATCATAGTAATAGAAGGCTGTGTATAGATACATTGGGTTGTGGCACAAGGTATATTCACCATCGTGTAATACTTGATTCATCTCTTCACGATCAACTGCGTAATTCATTGCTTTTCTGACTGCAACACCTTTGGTGTATTCTTCCTTTCCAGGAACATCTAAGAACTCGAAATTGGGAGCACCACCAACGAATGGACGTTGTAAATTGTAGAAGATGAACAGATACCAATCTTGAATTTCAGTTTGAACCTCAAATCTAGGATCAGCTTGCATTTCTTTTCTTTCTACTGGGAAAGCTGTAACACCCAATATGTCTAGCTTTCCAGCTTTGAATTCCACTAATGAAGCGGAATCATCTGGAATAACACGTGTATTAACTGTCTCAACGTATGGGACTTTTCCTCCTACACCATCGAGAGCTCCTACACCAAACCAGAATGGACTGCGAGTATGGACGGTTACTGAGTTCTTAACATAGTAATCGAGCATAAATTTACCATGTCCAAAGCATGATTCACTAAAGGCTACCCATTGAGGAGTTTCTGTTATATCATCGTATAATCCAACTGTTGGGACACCACCACCACTGTAAGTAACAGCTAGATCTGTGGAGTTCAAGAAGAACTCTGGTAGTGCGTTGAATGTCATTCCTACAAAGAAATCTATGTATGGTTCGACCTCGACTGTGTCGGGATTACCATCTATGAAAACATGGAATGCTAAATCATCTACAGGATCTACATAGATATCAGAGATAAATTCTGCTAATGAAGGATCTTCACTAATATTTAGGTTACCCCAAGTTAAGTAAGTAAAGATTGCATCATACGCAGTAACTTGCTGATTAGCACCATCACTTACTTCTCCTGCCTTTAAACCTTGCATAAGTTCTCCTGTATCAGTTACTTCCCAGACTCCTGGGGAGGTTTCTGTTACTAATGGAGCAGAGCTAGCGGATCTTTCAGTTACATTAAATGATGGGTTCCAGAAGACATTGTCTCTCATGTAGAATTTGAAGTGATCATCAGAGATTTGTTCCCAATTATCAATTATTCCAGTCTTTAATGGAGCATTGTCTGGACTCCATTCCAATAGTTGATCAGCTGTTAGAAGGTAAATCCATGAACTGGAAGTATCGTCTGAGAATATTGGATTCAATTCACTCCACATTGCATCTCGGATGTTAAATTCAAGAGCAGATTCTTGACCTTCATGTAATCCATTGTAACTCATATACGGTGAGGAATCATCCCAACCCCATCTCATATCATAGCCTTCTGTGTTTGACCAGATTGCTGTATAGAATCTTGGGGAGAACATTGGTAATAGTGGTACTATTTTATCCATCATCAATTGTTGCCAATCATAATAGAGTTGCTGTCTTTCATCAAGATCTGAAATTGTAACTGCGAGATCTTGCATCTGTTCACTTTGGTTACCATAGGGTATTTCCTTATCTAGTTGGAACGCATTTAATGAACCGTCTTCAGTATACACACTTCTTGAATCAGGAGTAGCACCACCACCAGTAAGGGCAACGCAACCCATGTCGTAATCGTGTGTAGCTATCAATTCACCTACAAAGACTGACCATTCTTCAACTTTAACCTCAAGATCAATACCTATATCTCTGAGATACTGAGCGATGAAAAGACCATAGTCAGGTCTTGTTCCACCACCATTGGTTTTGAAAACAAGGTTTGCTAAGACTGTTTGTCCTTTTGTTGTAGGCATTATTGCACTACTAACTATAAAGCTAGTTAAAATTAGAAGAGCTATTAACGCTGTTTTTCTTTTCAATTATGAACACCTTATTATTTTTTACACATTACGGATAATGCGCTTACTAGCCCGGCTTTTGAGGCATTTATAAGTATGCTCTAGAAAAAAATAAGGTAAATTTTCAATGTGTTCCTTTGAGATATTTATAAGTATATTGTAGAAAAAATCATATTTTCTAGAATTGCTTGGTGTGAAAATAAAATGTTTTTTTTTTGAAAGGTTAAAAATAAAAAAAAGAAAAGAAAAAGTTAGAAATTATTTCTTTTTGCGGTAAAGCAAGAGTGCTGCGCCTACACCTATTGCGGCTACAATACCAAGTATTGGTAATGGTTCTTCTTCAACAATTAGTTCGTATCCTGCATAACCTAACCATTCGATGGCTGCATCAAGATCTTTATAGTACTTGATAACATCATCATAGTAATAGAAGGCTGTGTATAGATACATTGGGTTGTGACATAGAGTGTATTCACCATCGTGTAGAACTAGATTCATTTCTTCACGATCGATTGCGTAATTCATTGCTTTTCTGACTGCTACACCCTTAGTGTATTCCTCTTTACCAGGAACATCTAAGAAGACGAAGTTGTCAGCTCCACCAAGGAATGGACGTTTTAAGTTGTAGAAGATGAACAGATAGTAGTCTCTAATTTCTGTTTGAACCTCAAATCTAGGATCAGCTTGCATTAGTTTTCTTTCTTCTGGGAATGAAGTAACACCCAATATGTCTAACTTTCCAGCTTTGAATTCTGCTAGTGAAGCGGAATCATCTGGAATAACACGGGTATTGACTGTCTCAACAAATATGGTTTTTCCTCCAACACCATCGATAGCACCTACACCGAACCAGAATGGACTACGGGTATGAACGGTTACTGAGTTTTTAACGTAGTAATCGAGCATAAAAGGACCATGTCCAAAGCATGATTCACTAAAGGCTACCCATTGAGGAGTATTGACCATATCGTCATACATTCCAACTGTTGGGATACCACCACCACTGTAAGTAACAGTTAAATCTGTAGAATTCAAGAAGAACTCTGGTAGTGTTTGGAATGTCATTCCTGCAAAGAAATCTATGAAAGGTTCAACTTCAGCTGTATCTGGATCACCATCAACGAAAACATGGAATGCTAAATCATCTAGAGGATCAACATATATGTCTGATATCCATTCAGCTAATGAGGGGTCTTCACTGATATTTAAGTTTCCATATGCTAGGTAAGTAAATACTGCATCAATTGCTGTAACTTGTTTGTTGGTTCCATCACTGTATTCTCCATCTTTTAACCCTAACATCAATTCACCTACATCAGTTACTACACCACCAGTTAATAATGGAGTAGAGCTAGAGGTTCTTTCAGTTACGTTGAATGATGGATTCCAGAAGACATTATCACGCATATAGAATTTGAAGTGATCATCGGTCATTTGTTCCCAATCATCAATTAATCCAGTCTTTAATGGTGCATTGTCTGGACTCCATCGTAATAATG
>JAGLTP010000352.1 GCA_023135215.1 Candidatus Heimdallarchaeota archaeon | reverse complement strand
GGGCTTTTTAAGGTATCTAAACAAAGATAGAGGAATGAGGGTTCAGAATTACAGAATTCATCACAGAAGATTTATTAGTTTTATTCGTATACCTATTGGCAAGGTGAAGACTCTGCAAAGACCATTCACGTACTTAATAATCTTTATGCTTTGTATGAGTCTGACATTTTCTCAAAATGGATTTAACATTAATGTGATAAAAGAACCTTCTTCTATATATCAAATACAAACTTTTTCTGAAGATGATAATTTTGGATTTTTCTTAAACAATCTAACAGAGCATGATCTCATTATTATTAAAAGCAATGAGGATTTCATTACGTATAGCTTACCAGGAAATGGGACTATAAATAATCCCTACAGAATTGAAAATCTTAACTTAACTTCTGAAAATCTAATCGTTTATGACTATGGTATTGACATTTCCAATACTTCAAAATACTTCATAATTCAGAATAATTTTATAGATTTATATTATGGAGGAATAACCATAAAAAATATCTTTCCAAGTACATGTAACATAACTAATAATGTGATAAAGCGAAATATTGGTTTGGGGATTGGTATTTATAATTCTCCTCAATTACTTTTATCTAATAATACAATTGATTCTCATTATCGAGCAACAAGTATTCATATTTCTTCTTCACCGTTATGTAAATTGGATAACAACAATTGTTCAAATGGATACAGGGGTATTGCTATAGAGAATTACTCCTCAAATTGCTTGATAGAAAACAATTATTGTGCATTTAATCAACCATATGGAATATACACTAACTCACATTCCCAGATTTTTCTCAATAATTCTATTATTCATAACGATCTTGGAATGTATTTGAGAGCGGATAATCTCACCATATTGGAGAATACCTTCATTAGTAATACGGTGGGCATTAAATCTTCTTCTGCTATTAATATATCTTGCACCAATAATTATTTCTCAGGTAATAAAAAAGGAATGTATCTTCTAGATAATTCCTATTGTGAAATCGAAAATAATGAATTTATTAATAAGCAGAATTCAATTGAATTTTCAGATTGTACTGAAATAACTATTACAAAGAATTCTTTTAGCTACAGTAAAGAAGGAGCGCATCTTGTTCTAAAAACCTGCTATAGATTTTATCTTTATAATAATATGTTTAGTTTTGGGAAAAAAGGTATATTGGGGTTTGAGAGCAGAGGTTTTATCGTCTTTAACAATCTGTTTATAGCAAATGATGTTGGTATTTACCTTATAGAAAGTAACAACATTTTAATTGAGTACAATGAAATTTCTGAAAGTTTAGGTTATGGAGTATTCTTGAATAATTCAAATCAAAATTGTATTTATCGTAATAACTTCTGGAATAATAGCCAAAGTGAAGAATCACAAGCATATGATTCTGAATTTCCATGCCAGAATTGCTGGTATGATGAATTTTCTAGCGAGGGTAATTATTGGAATAATTTTGATTCAGACTTAAAATATTATTCAATTGAAAGCCCATATAATGTAACTGATATATTTCCACAATCAGTGGCATTTTTACCTCCTGAAAACATCTCTGTTCCTAATTCATGGCTCTGTCTTTGTTCTCTTCCTCATACACCACAACCTTCACCTTCCCTTCCTGGTTCAGTTATAATCACTCTTATAGTTGTTCCTGTATCTGTAGTTTTTCTAGCAACTGGATTAACTTTCTATTTTCGAAAAAAATACCCCTATGTTGAATCAACTAAATAAACTCGGTTCTTTACTGCAACAATTCTTACTTTTTCTTCTCTTTCGAATCTTTTGTGATAATCAAAGCTTTTCGCATGAAGTTTCTGAACCCCATAACCTTCTCCTAAATCAAGATGAATTAATCCACCTTGATTGTCAACAGGAACATAGACAGATCCAATCTTCCCCACTAATTGTACTCCTCTAATTATCGGTTTTACTGTTGTTTTGGAAATTCTTCTCCAGATGTTTGTAATAACAAGAGCAAGTAGATAAGGAGAGACAACCACTACTATAATTCTAAAAATTCGGATTCCAATACTTGATGATGGGACTTGGAGAGTTGAGATACCTAGAATACCAAACATAAGAAAATATGTAGATAGTAAAAGAAAAATAGGTGCTGATGTGTGAGTTGTATCTTTAAATCCATCAGGATGAACTTCAGAAATATCTTTATCGATTGAAATATCTTTGTCTATTATACTAACATCATGGTCTACTCCAATGTCATAGTCTACTCCAATGTCATGGTCTACTCCAATGTCATGGTCAACTGCACTGATATCATGATCAGCCACACT
>JAGLTP010000351.1 GCA_023135215.1 Candidatus Heimdallarchaeota archaeon | reverse complement strand
ATGGATTTAGTAATCCTCGTCCATTCCGCCTGGACCACCTGGACCACCTGGGGGCATTCCACCACCAGATAGCTCTTTTGCAGCAATAACATCATCTATTCTTAGAATCATTTCAGCAGCTTCAGAAGCACTACTTATTGCTTGCAACTTTACTGAAATAGGTTCCCAAACATTGAGTTTTGCCATATCATCAACTTTAGCAGCAAAAGGATTAACACCATAAACATGACCATTCTTTGCATGTTGAACATGAAGTTCAGAAAGAACATCAATTGGATCTAATCCTGCATTTTCTGCTAGAGTTCTGGGTATTATTTCCATGGCTTTGGCAAACTTCTCGATTGCTAGTTGGACTTTACTTGTGTGACCCATAGCAAATTTGTTGAGTTTGTGACTTATACGAATTTCTGGGGCACCACCACCTGGAACAACCTTCTTGTCATGAATCACTTGACGAACAACACACAAAGCATCATGAATTGCGCGTTCTGCTTCATTAACAATCATCTCTGTTCCACCACGAATAATAATTGAAACTGCTTTAGGATTGTCGCAGCCTGTAACGAATATCATCTTATCATCACCAATAGATTTTTCTTCAGCAAATTTTGCTTTTCCTAAGAATTTGCCAAGATCTTCTAAACTTGTGGTGACTTTAGCTCCTGTTGATTTGGCTAGTTTTTCCATATCACTTTTCTTTATTCTACGAACAGCTGAAATTCCTTTCTTAGCTAGATAGTGTTGTATTATGTCATCAATTCCTTTTTGGCAAAAAACAACATTGGCACCAGATTCGATTATCTTATCCGCCATTTCTTTTAACATTTCATGTTCATTATCTAAGAATGCTTGAATTTGATCTGGACTTGTGATATTGATTTTTGCATCAATTTCTGTTTTACTTAGTTCAAGTCCTTTGTCTATGAGTAAGAGTTTAGCATTTTCAACTTTCTTTGGCATTTCAGTATGAACGAATTCTTTATCCAAAATTATTCCATCAATTAAGTGTGTATCTACTAAACTTCCACCTTTCTTCTTTTGAATTTGAATATTATCAATATCAGCGAACATTTCTCCATTTTTTTCTTCTGCTACAGCTTTAACGGCTTCGACAACTATGTCCGACATAGCATCTTTTTCACCACTGACTATTTTAGAAGACAAGGAGGTTTGTGAAACAAATTTGAGTGTTTCCTCATCATCAAATGTGACTTCTTTTGACATTTCTTTCAAAATTTCTTCCGATTTAAAACGAGCTAATCTATATCCTTCAACAATCAAACTAGGATGAATATCCATATCCAACAACTCCTCTGCTTGCTTAAGTAATTCTCCTGCAATAACAACAACAGTTGTAGTTCCATCACCAGTTTCTTGATCTTGAGTTTTAGCAAGATCAATAACAAACTTAGCAGCTGGATGACCAACTTCAATTTCTTTTAGTATTGTTGCACCATCATTTGTGACAGTGGTATCACCAAAATTATCAATTAGCATTTTGTCCATTCCTTTTGGACCTAA
>JAGLTP010000350.1 GCA_023135215.1 Candidatus Heimdallarchaeota archaeon | reverse complement strand
AACCATAAATCATCATAACAAGTATTATTCAAAATCTCACAATTTTCTGAATCCTGAATAATTATACCATTATCTATGTTCCTCTCTATTTGATTTTGATTAATAATAACTTGGTAAGAATGTTCAATAAGTATCCCACCCCTATTTTCATGTTTTATGCAAATTTCACAATAATCGTCTCCATTTTCATAGCACTCATTCTTTTCAATGATTGTTCTATTTGAGTTCCTGTTAAGAATACCAACCTCACTGCAATTTCTACATATGTTTTGTGTAATTATGCAATCATTTGATTTTTCGACATATATTCCATACCCATCAATTTCATCATAGATTGGAGAACCTGTATAAAGTGCTGAAAAATATGTTGAGTCACAGATATTGGAATTTACTATCGTATCTTGTGATTCATATAATCTAATCCCATAATTCATACCTTTGCATTCATTATTATTAACCGTTGTTTGATTAGCTTCTACTATATCTATTCCAACACTAAACTCTTGATATTCGGATCGAATATAGTAATATTCACAGATGTTATTTTTGATTGTAGCTGTTCCTTCTGTTAAATTAAACAGGCTAATGCATGTATAGGGTGTTTTGAGATAACAATTTTGAACAATAAAATATTGAGTTGTATTACTGATAATTATAGCAGAAGTATTTTGAACAGTTATGTTATAGTTTTCAATTAGATAAGGAGCATCAAAAGCACCATTTCCAGGAAACCCATAATTAATGAAATCCTCATCTGATTCAATCTTTATAATTGAATGAGATACTAAGTCTAGTTTATCTTCTGTATATGGAATAACTATATCTCTACTTGCATTGTTTGATAACGAAAGCAAAACAACCAATAGTAAAATATTGATTCTTCTATACATTCCCATTCAGTAAACTTCTAATGCGAATTAATAAATCAATTGGTTTCCTTTTCCTGAAATTTCTTTAGCGCTTCCTCTACTGCTTTTCTTATTTCCTGCTCCTCTTCTTTCATTCTTTCTAGCACTAGTTTAATTCCCTTTTTGTCCCCTATTTTCCCTAATGCTATTGCTGCTATTTCTCTCAAATCAGGATCTTCATCATCTAATATCTCTATTAGTGGTTCCACTGCTCTCTTATCTCCTATATCCCCAAGAGCTTCTGCTAAAGACCACCTTCCCTGCCTATACTTGTAATCGATTTCTTTTGGTTTTATCGATGGATTTTCCTTCCTTATTTCTTCTATATAATCTGTAACCTTCTTTAGGGCTTTAATTAAAGACTCGACAGCACGTTTATCTCTAAGTCTAGATAGAGCGATGCCTATCGTAAACCAATCAGCTCTCTCTTCTTCAAGAATTTGAATTATGGGTTCTACTGCTCTAAGGTCGCCTATTTTTCCTAAAGCAAATACAGCAAAACTTCTAACGGTTTCATTTTCATCCTCAAGAGCTTCGATTAATGGTTCAACTGCTCGCTTATCTCCAAGTCCTCCTAAGTCAAAAGCTGCATCTGTTCTTACTCTATGGTCTTTGTCTTGTAATTGCTTTATCCAGAGTTCAAGTTCTGTTTCATCCTGTTTGGTCATTGTATCTACATAATACTTCCTTTTTGGATGATTTATATTTTTTTACTGAAAAATAAGAAGGAAGAAGAGTTTTATACAAAAAAATGATAACTGACTTCTATGGGGAGAGTAGAGGAATAACCTACTTTTTCTAGATTACTGCATCAATAATAGCAACATAATGTAGTGAAACTCCTACAATTATCAAAACATGAAATATATCATGAAATACAAACACACCTGGGAAAGGTTTCTGTTTGTTAATTGCGTGGAAAATTGCTCCTATTGTATATGCTAATCCTCCGAAAAGAACAAGTAAAAAGACTCGAAGAGGTAATCCTTTGAACATATAATCTATTCGAATTGCTATCATCCACCCCATTACTAAGTAGATTCCAACATCAAGCCAGACAGGAACATCTACTGCAAGAATTTTGAGTATTGTTCCAAATGCAACAAACCCCCATTGCAGTGAGATTATTATCCATCTAAAGTTTCCATCTAAATACAAGTAAGAAACGATAGTGTATGAACCTGCAATCATGAAATAAATAGCTATGTGATCTAACTGCCTCCAAGAAGAAGTTACATCACCTTCTTTTTTTAGAGTGTGAAAGACTGAGCTTCCTGTAAACATAAAACAGATACAGAAAGAATAAACTATACTCACTGCTAAAAGAGCATTATCTTTTCTTGTTATGTAAATTAAATAGATTGAACCTATAATGGCAAATACTAAAGCTACATAATGAGAATAAGTGGCAAATCTTTCACTAGGTATTGGTTTACGGTGATTCATACAGTTTGTTAAATGAAGCTATCTACTTATAATAATTTGTGTGATGCTTGATGATTTAACGAGATGTTTATCTTTGGTAAAATCTTCAAATTTTCTGAGAATTTATTTTAATAACAAAAGTTATATACTCGTTTTGAGTAAAAATGAGTGAAAAGTAATTTGTTTTCAAATTAATGATTTGAAAATAGGAAATAAGTATATATTATCGAAAAGACAAAGGTGTAAAAGAAGATGAAAGCTGTTATTCTTGCTGGTGGAAAAGGTACTGATCTGTTTCCTTTAACCCAAACAAGACCAAAACCTATGATTACTTTACTGGGAAAACCCATTCTTCAGTATTTAATCAAAGAATTAAAAGAGATTGGCTTAACTGATATTTTAATTGTTACTGGTTATAAGGGAGAACAAATTCGTGATTATTTCATGAAAGGGAGTGATTTTGGTGTTTGTATTCGTTATGCAGATCAAGGTGAAAGTGAAGGGATAGAAGCTGCTCTTTTAGCTGCAGAAGATTTTGTTAAAAATGAAAGTGAATTCTTACTACTATTTGGAGATGTTGTTTCAGAGAAAGGAT
>JAGLTP010000035.1 GCA_023135215.1 Candidatus Heimdallarchaeota archaeon | reverse complement strand
CCATTTAAATTCCAAGCGTATACCATCCCTGTGTCCGTACAAACTATTATATCATACTCATTATCATTATTTATATCTTCAACTACTGGTGGAATAAATTTAGTACTCTCATTTACTGGTAATTGAATTGGCCAATCTGTAAAATCATTTCCTTCTAGATCTAAGATATGTAATAATCCATCATGGCCCAGAAGAACCAATTCTTCTTCTCCATCTTTGTTTATATCAAAGTAAATTGTTCCTTGATTAAAAGAACCATTCAAACTTATGCTGATGCTTGGTTCAATTAGTCCGTCCTCCTTAATAACTACAAAAGAAGTAGTGTAATTACCATCTAATACTGTTGTATATCTAAGAATAAAACCGTGCTCGCTTCCACCGTTCAGGTCAATTTTTCCGACAACTTCTATATTGTTTGTATTCAAGAACAATTTTACTGGCCAATTCTCGACAATTTCCTCATTCCTGTAAAGAAAAATCGCAACAGTTCCAGTATTATCATCATAACCTATTATAACTGCTTCAAGAACTTGATCTCCATCTAAATCTAGAACAAATGGTTGTATATGATAATCATATTCTTGTGGTAAAATGTAGTGACGATCAAAATCTTCTACATAATTCTTCAAAAGATAATGAAGGTGATTATCCTTATCAAAAGATAATGAATTTACTGATAATTGACTAAAGGAAGAGCTTTGAAAAGAAGTAAATATCAATATGAAAACTATGAGGATAGATATTCCCCTGAATGTGTATTTCTTGGTGTTTATTGACATTTTTCTTCATTCTCTATCAGTAGTTCTCAAATTTATTATAGATTATTAATAATTTCACCATTCTTTAAATTATATCTTCTTACAGAAACTATGTTGAAATACTTATCAATCTTTGTTCTGTTCAATTCAAAATATTCCACTGTTTAGCTCACAATCAGAAAATAAAATTATAATAGTAATTCTCAGCTAAAACACCCCTCCAGATACAAATAAAGTTAAAACTTTGAAAGCTATTTGTATAGTGTGAATGAAAAAGAAGATGCTAAACAAGATGCTTCCTTGACGTTTAAACGAAAATTTGGAGTACAAGTCCAAAAATACTGGAAATATACTAGAAAATGGTTCCCTTTTGCAATTTTCATAGGTGCTATTAGTGGAGTAATAATGTCACTTTTTACAAGCTTAGTTTTTATTGTTCAAAGACTGATTATTGATTCTCCTACAGCTCTCACGTATCTTCTGTATCCCGTTGTGGGGGGAATAACCTCCCTTTTCATGTTTTTTGGTTTCAAAGAAGTATATGGAGCGGGATTATCACATGTTCTTGCTCATAAAAACACTACAACTCCCCTGCGTCCAAGAGGTATATTGACAAAGTTTTTCACAAGCTTGATTACTCTTGGAATTGGTGCTCCTGGAGGAAGAGAAGGACCAGCAGTAACAATTGGAAGCACTGCTTCCTCTGTTATAGGTAATAAAATTGGGATGACTCAAGAAGATGAAATGCATGCTATTACTATAG
>JAGLTP010000349.1 GCA_023135215.1 Candidatus Heimdallarchaeota archaeon | reverse complement strand
GACTTCTCGATGTTGCAGTAGCTCCGGAGATACATGTGCAAATGGCACTACCAATCAACAAAGGAGCAGGATTCAATCTTCTACAAAATATGGCAATAGATGATATAATAGACATCTACGTAGAAGCAGGAAAAATTTTCATGCAAGACATGTTAATAAATAATGTTTCAACATCTTTAGACGAATTTGCAGAGTTAATTACTCTCTCAACGGGAATGCCTATAACTTATGTTAATAATGCACTCAATATCATCCCTCAAATATTCAAAAAACGTCCCTTACAAAGGATTTTGAGAGCAAGTAGTCCGACAGGATCATTAACAATCTATGATGAATTTGTGGATGTTCGAGGGAATACTAGATTCGCTTGGGCACCAAAAGGTAAAAACTGTGGGGTTGCGTTACCTGGCAATCATCCTGCGGTCAGCTTATTAGGAGCTCTCATACCTTTGTTCAAGATACCAGCAATACTAAGAGCTTCCTCAACAGAACCATTTACATCATTCCGTTTGTGCAAAAGTTTATGGGAAGCAGGGCTTCCAGCGGAAAGTCTTTTCCATTTTGTGACTGATCATTCGGTGGTTGATACAATTGTTCGAAAATCTGATATGGGAGTGATTTTTGGCAACGAGTGGATACTGAAAGCTTACGAAAATAATACGCATATCAAGACCTATGGTCCTGGCAGGAGCAAGATACTTGTGGACATAGAAACCATGTCACCCTCTTTACTCGACCTATCTCTCGATATTGCTCACAGAAGTATTTCTCTAGATGGTGGAAGAGGATGTATTAACTGCTCTGGAGTTGTTTTCAAGCACGCTGACGGTTATGAAGAGTTTCGTGACAAATTAGCTGAAAAATTAGCTTCTGTTGAAACACTTGACCCTATGGATCCTAAAGCACAAATACCCGCTATGCAAACTGATCCAGCTAGAGGATTGTATAAATTCATCAAAAGTAGAATGGATGGTGACGTGAAAAACGTTACTGCAAGTTTCAGAGGAACTGAAGAATTTCTTGAAGTAAATGATAATTTAGCTTACTTACTCCCAACGCTGTTAGAAGTAGGTGAAGATAGTCAGATAAGAACAGACGAATACCCATTCGCATTCGGAACTATTGTAAAAGCTGATGATTACTTTGCTGAAGAGCTAATGGAAGATTCTCTTTCCGTGGGTTATTTAACGGATGACCCCAGCAAAGCTAGAAATCTTCTCAGAGATCCAACAATCAAAAAAGTATTTGTTAATGATCAAACATTTTTGATGGATGTTGCTCAACCACATGAAGGATTTCAAGGAGACTTTCTCTACAGAAGTAAAGCAACTAATTATGATGGGATAAATAATATCCTGAAATAATTTTCTTTTCTTTCTTTATCTTCAAATCATCGAACTTATAAAATGAGTTAAAACAACTCCTCACATGGAATGTCCACGTTGTCGTAATTCTAGTAAGAAAAGAGTTACTATGAAACCTGTAAAGAGGAAAGGAGGTTATCATAAACAAACAAAATTCAAATGTCCAGAATGTGGATTAAATAGAATGAAAAGAAACGATTAATCTGATTTTTGCTACTAGCACAATCTTTTAGAAATTTACCCAATTCTTTCCTTATTCCATGACCGATCCTGAGCGACACATTGATACAATTGATATAGTTCCATCAGATGTTTCTATCGATGATGAGGATATCACTATTGATAGAAAAGATGAGGTCGCTCTTTATTCTCGTTCAATTTCTTTTAGCACCTCAAACGGTTTAATTGCTCCCTTTGTATCAATCATTTCTCTGAAACTTGGAGCTTCAGCAGGTATTTTAGCATGGATACAAGCTGTCAACAATTTTCTTCGACAATTGCTTGAACCTATCTTTGGTAGGTTAACAGATTTTACTAAAAGAAGAATACCCTTCATAGTAGTTTCAACCATTGCTTGGATAATTCCTTATGCTTTTCTTTATCTGGTGAAAGCACCTGAATTCATCATCGTAATAGTAGCTTGTGTGAGTATACTGAATAGTTTGGGAAATCCTGCTTGGTATGCTCTACAGAATGAAATTTTCCCCAAAGAAGTTCGAGGTAAATTTAGTAGTCGAGTCGCTTGGTTTGGATCTTTTGGGAGTATGTTAGCTACACTTTTCACTGGAATAATCCTTACAATTGCTTTTGGGGATATCGATTATCAGAAATATATTCTCATACCTGTTGCAGTGGGGGTTTTCATCGCTCTTATCGCAGTTTTGCCCTTCAGAAAAATCAAAGAACCACATCAAAGACCTGAGTTAAAGATTGAACTAACTTCTCGAAATATCAAAGAGAGCTTAAAAGAAGTTTTTAGCAATAAACCTTTCAGAAAATTTACTGTACTTTATTCTATCTTTGGTCTCTTCTGGACTTTTTCTTGGCCATTGTTTAGTATTAAACAAGTCAATATCTTAGACGCAACAGCTGTTGAGATTGCTCTTCTCGAGATTATTTTTGCAGCTACAACGCTTATTTTCATATTACTTGGTGGAAAATTAACAGATAAAATAGGAAGAGTGAGAATGATCTTCATGAACAGGATTTGTTTATTCTTATTCCCACTACTCTATATTTTCGCATCAAAAATCTGGCATCTTTATCTTGTTCATTTTTTCATTGCCAGTCTCTTTAGTTTTAGCTTTGCTGGAGTCAATGCTTATATTCTGGATATTATACCCCCAAAAGAAAGTGGATTGTATTTTGGATTCCTTAGTTTAGTAACTGGGATCTTTTATTTTATTGGAACACTAAGTGGAGGGTATATGGTAGAAATTTTACAAAGATGGTATTCCGAAAATACCGCTTTAATAATTGCTTTAGCATTTGTAACAGGGGCAAGATTTCTCCTAAGTTTTCTCTTCCTTTCTTTGAAGGAAGTTAAAGAATTCCCATCCTCAGTTAATGCTTTAATGAAATCATTGGGAAGAAAGGAAACTAAACTGAAAGATAACTAAAGTCAGAACTCAACAATAATGAATTTGTTTCCTGCGCATTTTATTAATTGATGATATGCTTCTTTAGATAACTCTAAGGTTTCTGTGTTAATATTAGGATGGAAAGTGACTCTATTTGCTTGGAACACTTCCTTATCTATGTAATAAGTTACTTTCTTACTCACGTCATTAATAAGTCCAAGAGGAGATACTGCACCTTTGGATAAACCCAAAAGATTCTCCAATTCATTATCGTCAGCTAGTTTAACAAAAGGTAGTTTTACTTCTCGTGCAAATTCCTTGAAATCTAATCTTTTCTCAGCAGGTATAGTAACGAGAAAGTATTGTCTTCTTTTAATATCTTTTAGAAATAGATTCTTGCAGTGTAAACCTGGAATATGACCACAATGTTCTTTCGCTTCTTCAATAGTAAAAACTGCAGGATGGGTATGTAATTTGTATTCTATCTGATATTGTTTCAACCATTCTACAAGTAGACTATCCATTCAATGATACATCCTTGTTAAATTCTTGTTACATTTACATTACCTGAATAGGTATTAATGAAGAAACTTATTTCTCCCATTCCACCTGTTCCTGTTGTATCGGAAGGAACATCCTCTTCTCCACTAACTATCTCAGTTTCAAACATTGTACCGATATCAGGATGAAAATCTAATAAAACATCTACGTTCCCTGAGTTCACACTGATATAGAATTGACTATCGCTTGTAAATGATTCTTGGTTCCAAGTCATATTGAGAGACCCAACAACTAAAACAATCGTGAAATTAAAATCGAGACTAACTCTAATATTATCGAACTTCACACCTGAATTACCATTATTTGTTTGTATAAATAATCCTTCAAGATCTAGATAAGTTCCATCAGAACAGTTCAGAGAGACTACACCATTAAAAGCACTCAGAGCTAAGTTCCCTTTTACAGTTGTATTTTCTGCTAGAAATATTCTTACATTCCCGTCCAATGACTCAATCTCATCAGTTTCTATAGTTGAATTCGCACCCAATATATCAACTTGAACATCTCCACCAAGAGTGACTAATTTTGGAATAGACAGATTAACACTCTTTTCTTCAGAAGTAAAACTAATTTCTCCTACATTAGTTGACAATTCAAATGATGATAAAGCTTGATAATCAACAATTATTTGAATCTCATGTCTGTAGCGATAGAGTTGTGTCTCTGGCTGCCGTTCGTAATGCACTGAATAATTACCATCATCGTCAGATGTAATTACCCATCGATCAGATTTTGTTTCATAGTTTGAAGATAGTTGCTTGGGTCCTGATATTTTGTTTTCTAACTCTGCAAGTTTATTATCTGCTAAATCTCTAACCAATACTTCAAAAGTTGCTGACATTCCTATTGCATCGAATTCTATTTTGGGATTTTCTACTCCTGAAGGAAAATCTATTGTTTGAGTAATTGTTCCATATTC
>JAGLTP010000348.1 GCA_023135215.1 Candidatus Heimdallarchaeota archaeon | reverse complement strand
AGCTAAATCTTGTATGAGTTTGTATCTAGTATATCTTTCTCCTGTATATTGACCTACACCTATTTGTTCAGGTTTGATCTTTCCTTCTCGAAGTATTGTCCAAGATTTCCCTGCTCCTACAAATTGGTCATCAGGTACATCTAAAGTATCCATAGTCATATTCAGTGCTTTCCTTTGAAGAGAATCTATCTGGGGGTCTACCATTATCCAACGTTCTTCTTGCTCATTCCAATATTCAGTGATGAAATGATCTTCATGGAAGTCTTTAGGTGGAGGATAGAAATATTTCGCTACACCACTTCTTTCTCTAGCAGGGATACCTTTGTGTCTAAGGATAGAAGTTAGAAGTAAAGCAAAATCACGACAATTACCAACAACACGTTCAATAGGGTCACGAGGTTCAGTTAATCGTGCATCTTTAATTGAAACTATTGAAGAAATCTTTTCTTCTATTTTTCTCTGATTATGCTCCTTGTTAGGATCTCTACCTGTTGCTTCAATATCCTTAAGACTTATTCCATAGGTCTTGTCAGTTGTAGTCCAGAAGAAGTGAATAATAACATTCTGAACAATCTTAACTAAAGAAGGGATATCATCAGGAAGGTCATCGTAAAGATAAGCGAATTTACCTGGATTACTAAGTTCGCTGTGGGTCCTATAAAACTCTAACATTTCTTTCTGTAATAATATCTTATTACTCTCTCTATTATCACTCATTTTCATTCCTCTTAAATAACAAAATTGATGAGAGAAATCAGTATATAAATAGTAAATAAACGATTATACAAACTTCTAAGCAATCTTTTCTTCTAGTGAAAAATTTAAATAATTTGATATGTTATTTAAGAAGATTCACAATGAGATAAAAGCAATTGGAAGAACATACTAGAAAGAATTTTTCTGTAGTTTTTGGAGCATTATTTATCATCTTAATAGCTTCTTTACTATTTATTGCAAGAGATTTAGAAACAACAACATATGGGTGGTTTATTGCTTCTTTAATAATGGGTGGATTATGTGGCATTTCTTTCAACATAAAGAGTTTAGCAAAAATTACTGGAATATTTTTAATGACTATTTTTATGACTTCTATAGTTGTAGTAATTCTAACAAGAGATTATTGGCTTCATACCTGTTTTGGAGGACTAGTACCATTTATACTTCTACTTGCACCTCCTCTTGCAGCTGCTGTAGGAATTATAATTGGAAGTCTGATAATGTATACTGCAAAATCGGTAAATTTTCCAATTCAAAAGGAAGAGAATAATCAAAACTCGGAAACTCAAGAGTAATGGCTACAATACTAATTGTTCTAGAGGATGTTATTCTTTCTTTTTTGGAACAAATAAATACTTTAGAGGAGTTAAAGATTAATAATAGCTCCTACCCCTCCCTTAATATATTTCTCAGGATATAAGCTCTTGATTTTGTCTATATGCTTAGTGCAATGAGTTGGACAAACCTTTTCTATTCCTTCGAGAAGCTCAAATTCTTTGAAACCGTGTAGTCCCCCTATTAGAGCAAAAATCTTACCAAATTCCTTAGCTCTTTCCAGAATTTTTCTTACACTAGGATGAGAGCAACCCGCTATAACAACTATACCTTTTTCGCATTTAAGGAAAAGAGATTGCTCAACTAACCCTCTCTGTTCTTCACACTTTAGAAGACCGGAAGCAATTACATCTTCTTTGATGTTGGTTGGTTCATTAAGCTTAAGGAATCTACCTCCAATGGTTACTTCTTTATTTTTAATAGGAAGATAGATACGAGCTTTGTGGTTTTCTTTCAGAACGGCAGGAAGACCTCCCATATGGTCAGAATGGCTATGAGAAAT
>JAGLTP010000347.1 GCA_023135215.1 Candidatus Heimdallarchaeota archaeon | reverse complement strand
AAAAATCAAGAATCAACTCATAGCTTCTTTTCTCAAATTTTCCGGCATCTTTTCTATGGCATATCTTAATGATATTCTTGGCATAGTTTTCTTTCTCTGCAAAACATACTTGAACACTTCATCTCTATAATTGTTAGATGCTTCTTTCAGCATCCACCCATACCCTTTCAGAACATACATTTCTTGATCATTAAATAGAACATCTGCAATTTCAAAAGCATCCTTTAGGAATTCACCTCTACGCAACCCATAGATCAATGTAACTGCTGAAGCTCTCCTCACCCATTGGTTTGAAGAATTCGTCCATGTTTTCACTTTCGGAATTAGTTCAGGATATTTGTGTACAATGAATCCTAATGACTGAACACAAAGATTGTCTGTTGATCCCCATCCTGTAACATAGGTTTTTAACCAATTTTCGAATGTAGCAAAATGTTTAGCTTTAAATTGATCTTTTGCCTTGAAACTCCATTGAACTGCTATTGTACGTAATTCAGAGATTCGCTGTTGCTGTAAATATTCACAGTATTCTATAATATCATCTATCTTAGTTATACCCTTAGCTTTTAATTCTCTAAACACCTCATTAGCAAGTTTTCTAGTATCAGGTGTTCTTACGCCTATACGCTTGAATTTTGATTTCAATTCAGAATAATCTAAATCACTATGTTGATATTTTTCATCAGCTAATTCTTGTAATTTATGAAGAATTCTTTTCGTAAACATCTTGATTTCTTCATTCATAATTTTGAAAATTGATTCTAATTTAAAATCTTGTAGATTAAAGCAAAAAGAAAAGAAAAATGAAGAGGAGATTAGATTGTTACTTCTATCTGAAGTTTTCTAACTAACTCTTTGTATCGATTACGTACTGTAACTTCTGTAACAGTTGCTGTTTCTGCTATTTCTCGTTGAGTACGTCTTTCTCCTTCTGTTATCCCTGCGATATAAATTGCAGCAGCTGCTAATCCGGTTGGATCTTTACCTGCTGTAAGATTGTGCTCTTTTGCTCGGTTGAGTAACTCAACAGCTTTTCGAGCTGTTCTTCCACTCAAACGTAATTCCGCTGCGAAACGAACAATATAATCTGTTGGATTAGCTAGTGGAATTTTAATATTAAGCTCACGAATAATTAATCTATAACATCGACCAAGCTCTTTTTTGGAAATACGGGAATGTCTTGCGATTTCATCTAGTGTTCTTGGAACACGTCGAATCCTCGCACCTGCGTAAGCTGTTGCACCTATCATTGCTTCAATAGAACGACCCCTTATGAGACGCTTTTCAATTGCTTTTCTATAGATATTAGCTGCGGTCTCGTTAACACTTCGTGGAATTCCCAATTGAGAAGACAAACGATCTAACTCTGACATTGCGTATGCTAAATTCCTATCTATTGAGCTGTGCACACGAGTACGGATTTGCCATTTTCTTAAACGATAAATCTGTGCCCTGCGTTTTGGAGAAAGCTTCTTACCATAAACATCTCTATCTTCCCAACCAATCTGGGTTGAAAGTCCTTTGTCATGAATGGTTATAGTGGTAGGAGAACCAACTCTGCTTCTTTTGGACCTTTCTTCAGCTGTAAAAGCTCGCCATTCAGGTCCATCGTCAATGAGTTTTTCTTCAACGACTGTCCCACAGTTTCGGCAAATATGTTCGCCTCTAGTTTCATCAAGAATAACATCTTCGCTTCCACATTCAGGACACTCAATATCCTCTTCTTCTCTGTATGTTGAAGTATCTTTTTCATCACTCATTCTTTTACCTACCTAGTTTATTTGGCTAATTATTTCTTTTATTTTCCATTATTTATTCTAAACAATTTGAAGTACTGGTATTTGTTTTAATGCATTACATAGTTATCTAGCAAAGCATTATATTATGGTTAATATTTAATTAACGTTTTTTCTGGAAGTGCGATTCTACCCTCTATTTTATGCTTAGCCTACATAAAATGAGTAAGAAACCCACCAAATTCGCTGAATATCCCTATTTAAATTTTTCTGCTGAACTGACTGTACCTATTCTTTTTTACCGTCGTACCTCATATATATACTTTTGTATTATTTTAATATTTTACTTGAGGAAAAAGAAAGAATGTAGAGAGCCCGTATGTCCAGAATTTTAGAGTTTAGGATAGAAAAGAGCGTATTAATGACTTTTTAAGTGTTTCGAAAAGAAATAAGTA
>JAGLTP010000346.1 GCA_023135215.1 Candidatus Heimdallarchaeota archaeon | reverse complement strand
GAGAAAGAGAACAGATAATAGAATTAGATACAGGAAATCTTAGTATATTTGACTTTGACTTTGAAGACCTTCCAGAAGAAATAATCGCAAGCTCAAAAATGAGAACACTAGAATATTTCAAGTAGTCAAATTTTCATTTTTTTCCAACAAACCAACCGAAAAAAAAAGAAATTTATCTTACCACATAAGAAAATAATTGTATGGTAAGATTTTCTAAGTAACGTGTTTGGCGGTGTGAGGTGACTTTTTACAAAAATTAGGGATTGTTTTTAAATATCAGTAGAGAAGTGATGCTATGAAAGATTATCTATCCAATGATAAAATGGCACTGAAACCTAAAACAGATTATAGAAAACCATTCTTAGAATTTGATTTTCATGGTGTTGAAGTGGGTATAGGAGAGTACGAAGAAGGACCAACTGGGTGTACTGTTATTCAAATATTGAAGGATAATATGATGTATGTAGACGTCAGAGGAGGAGCAGTGGGTGTAATTGGACAACACTGGGGTTTTACTAATGCTGTTTGTTTGTCAGGAGGATCACTGTATGGGTTTGAAGCAATATCAGGAGTTACTGCAGAACTCTTAAAACAAAACAGCTATTCACCTGATTGGGAAAAAATTCCTATAGTGAATGGTGCTATAATTTTTGATGTTGGTTTTCGAGGAAACACTATCTATCCTGATAAAGAACTCGGTAGAGCAGCAGTCAGTACAGTTAGAGAAGGAATACTTCCAATTGGTAATCAAGGTGCGGGAAAATCTGCAACTGTTGGAAAAACCTTGGATTATAATTCTGCTCAACTTGGAGGTCAAGGTGGAGCTTTCAAGCAAATCGGAGATACGAAAATTCTTGTTTGTACTGTGGTGAATTCAGTAGGAGCAATTCTGAATAAAAAGGGAGAAATTGTTAGAGGTTTTTGGGATAATTCAAAGAAACAAAGAATAAACTTATTGAACGAGATTTCAAAGAAATTTGAAATTAAAAATAATAACAAAGAACAGAAAACAACTACAAAGAATACAACCCTTACAGTGGTAATTACAAATCAAAAAATGGATAGATATGGTTTAACACAAATGGGTCGTCAGGTTCATACATCCATGGCAAGAGCTATCAATCCTTTCCATACAATTACTGATGGAGATGTCTTATTTATGATATCAACTAATGAGGTAGAAAACAAAAAACTGGATTTAACTAGTTTAGGTGCAGTAGCATCAGAAGTTGCTTGGAATGCTGTTTTAAGCTGCTATGAAGAGAATCAGAAAGGTCAAATTTACAAAGCTATTGATTAGTGTATGGAATCAGAGGATCTTAGGTTCAAAAAAATCTCATGTATTCCAAATGAAATTCCATATTATGCCCGAGAAAAGGTTATAAGAAGGCAATATTTCCTTTTTCTATAATGACTGAAAAAAAACCAAGATTAGTAATAAAATCAGGGAGAGTGTTTGATTCATTAAATGGACAATTGCTTGAAAACACAACCATAATTGCTATCGGAAATAAGATAGTATGGCTGGGGGATGATAGCAGTTATGAAAAAGAAGAGAACGATAAAATAACTGATGCAACTGGAAAAGTAGTTCTTCCTGGGATGATTGATACTCATGTTCACCTTATTGCAACAGGTGACCCACAATCTGAAAGAGAATATCTAAGAACTAAAAGAGATATGTATAATTATCTAGCACTGGATCATGCCCAAAAACATCTTGTAAGTGGCTTCACTTGTGTTAGAGATTGCGGAGCTTATAAGGGTGTAGTATCTTCTTTACGAAGGATTCTTGATAGTTGTGTTTTAGCTGGACCTAGACTAGTTGTTTCTGAAACTGGATTAGGACAATGGGGTAACCAAGAAAGTATAGGACCTCAACCAATACTTGATTCTTATAGGGAAGAGTCAGTTGTTACAGCTGGAGTAGATAATGTAGTTTATGCAGTAAGAGAACAGAAGATGTTAGGTGCTGATTTCATTAAAACATTAACAACGGGAGGAGTTCTTCATGGAATGGGATCTAAAGTTAGTTTCAGTCTATGGACTGATGATGAGCTAGAAGCTATGGTTAAAGAATCCCATCGACTTGGAATGCATTTAGCTAGTCATGCTCATGGTAATGCAGGGATAATTACAGCTGTCAAAGCGGGAATCGATACAATAGAACACTGTAGCCTTGTAGACGAGGAAGCAGCAAAAATGATGATTGAGAAAGGTACATATCTAATTTCGACACGCTCAGCAATTGTATGTTTAGCAAATCCAGAGATCATAAACCAACTCCCACCAGAAGTACAAAAGAAGATAATTGATGTTGGTAGTCAAGCCAAAGGCAACCACAAAATGGCATTTGAAAAAGGTGTCAAATTTGCCATAGGGACAGATGCAGGTACCCCAGGTAATTATCACGGAAATACAGGGCATGAATTACAATTCATGGTGGAAGATATAGGAATGACACCAGTTCAAGCACTACAAGCAGCTACAATTGAAGGTGCAAAAGCAATTTGGCTAGAAGACAAGATAGGATCGATAGAGAAAGGGAAGTTAGCTGATATTGTGATATGTGAAAAGAATCCACTTGAGGATATAACAAATATAACTGACGTTTCCAGTTTTTCACATGTAATCAAAGATGGAATAGTAATGGCTAAGAAAGGAGCAATAACATACTTCTCTCCACTGCAACAGATGACTAAATAGATATTATGAAATTAGGAAATACCAAAAAACTTCTTTGCATTTCCTAATACTTTTTCTGCAACCTCTTGTTGCTTCATCTCATTAACATAAGCTATTGCTGCAACTGAATATTTGACATTAGCTGGTGTATTGTATCCTCCCATTGAAATAGGATGCTGGAAACATGAATCTGTTTCAGTCAGGAGTTTATCCATAGGTACTCCTTGTATATTTCTTCTCCATCTTTTGAAACCATAAGCTGATGAGGGTATTGAGATATAATAGCCCATTTTTGCTAGTTTTGGCCCCCATTCTTGTGGTCCTGAGAAACAATGCCACATAACTTTCTCAGGTTTGATACCTTCTTCCTCTAAAATTCTTACAATTGATTTGTTGCAGAAATCTCTTTGATTAAATTCGTGGTTTGGATTGTTCTGATCTATATCTCTTTGTGTAGCATTTCTAACATGCAAAACATATGGTTTATTGAGGTGTTTAGTTTCGTGGATTACCCTCTGAAATTGCTCTATCTGTTGCTGTCGAATCTTAAGAGTCTTCCCATGATGAAAATCTAAACCGAACTCTCCAATACCAACATAAGTGTCTTGATTGTTTTCTACTATTTCTAGAAATGCTTTATAATCTTTCAGAACTTCATTCATAGGATATCGGTTAGTAGGTATGCCTGTCCCCATAGTCATGTACATCTTATCATGAGTTTGCATAAAATCCTGAACGTAATCATAATCAAAATCACTGGATGATGAAATTATAAACTTACCATTGTGTTTCTCAAAGAAAAATTCGAACTGACTCTCATGTGAATGAGTTGGTTTTCTATAAGGTTCTTTATCGGGAAAATGGCAATGACAATCTACAATAGGTAGATCCTGCTCTGGTTCAATCGGAATAGCTTCGTTTTTTCGGTAGCTCATGTGAGAGTGGAATATCAGATATCTATAAATTTATTGAGAATAGACATAAAGGTCTCCAAAAGAAAAAGAGAGGTTTATTAGAAAGCACAATTTAGTTATTGATATATGAACAAGAAATCTTCCTCGAAGAAAGAGAAGAAAAAAGAAAAAAAGAAAGCAGAACAGGCTGGTGGACCTGATTATAGATATATTACAGAGGAAGAAATGAAAAAGGGCTTTAAACCCTCAAATGTCCTTCAAGAGGGAGCAGTTCTATGCCCTTATTGTAGTACAACAAATACTACTGACGATGAGGTTTGTTTTAATTGCAGAAAGAAACTGCGAGGATATGATGATTTAAAGGATCTTATGGATAAAGAGTACTTTGTTGATGAAGAAGATGATAAGAAAAAGAAAAAGAAAACTAAAGGTTAAATCTTTTTACAAGATCCTCAGTTTTGAATTTATAAGCTTCTCCACCTTTATATTTCTTGAAGCCCATTCTCTCATTTATTGATAGCATTGCTTCATTGGATTCAGCATTACCTGTAATTATTTTTTCTACTTCAGGATAGTTCTCCTTTACATGAACAATCATCAGTCCTTTCAACCATTTACCTAGTCCTCTTCCTCTAAATTCTGGACGAACCCCTGTTAAACCTTGGAACATACGATGTCCTTCTCTTGAATCATAATAAATTTCAGTTAACCCAGAGATTCTTCCATCCTTCTCTCTTGTGATCATTGTGTAATTAGTTTGTCCAACTTCTTTTGTTCTCTTCTCCTGTTTCCGTCTAGCAGCTCCATCAATATTTGCTCTACTTTCTATTTCTCCAAGAGGTTGCATGTTCATAGCTTCAGTGTACATTTCCGCATATTCTTCTAGAATCTCCTCTGGGCATACATCAAGAAAAGTTTCTATTTTAACATCAGGAGCTCTTTTTGGACCTTCTTCTATCCAAGTTTGCATCATGTCCCAATCTACATCGCTCATTTCTAATCGATTTTCTGCTCCTTCAATTGTCATTTGAGCACCATAATGTTTTAGAAAAGCTCGTCCAGCATCATGATCTGAGCCAACTTCGATAATAGTTCTATCAAAGTTTTGTACTTGTTCAACTGCCTTTTTGAGTAAAGCTGTTCCTATTCCTTTTCTTCTGAAATCTTTTAAAACAACAATATTAATTGATGCAATATGTTTATTTTCTTCATAATCAGAGGAAGTTTCTTGAGATACACCAAATCCAGCCCATCCTATAATCTTTTCTTCAGTAGTTTCAGCTAACCAACGTTTAACGGTGAAATCAGGAAAATCTGCTTTCTGACGTTGGATGATACCTTCTCTGTCAGCTAAAGGATCATCTGGGTTCATTTCTTTTTGATTTGATTCTGTGAATTCACAATACCCTTCCCAGAATTCATCTGGAGCTTCTTTTGGTTCAAATTCTATTATTTTGTATTCCATTCTAGTCTCCTCTTACTAATGATTAGCTCTTAATATATTGGCATTTCTCACAATAAACACTTAAAAACTAATTTGTTAGAGAGAGTATTTTGAAAAAAATAGTAAGATTGGATGAATTAGAGATATAATTTATCTTCATCATCCTTGTTGTTTAGAGTTACCTATTTTGCAGGTTTTCTTGTCTCAATTTTTGCTCCACATTTCTTACATTCTTTGCTATCTTCTCTTATTGTTTCACCACAAATTGGGCAAAGAACTACAACTACTGGTTTCACTTCTTTCTCATAAATCTCTTCATGTGAAGTAATAGG
>JAGLTP010000345.1 GCA_023135215.1 Candidatus Heimdallarchaeota archaeon | reverse complement strand
GAATATCCTTTGGAAATGGTTCGGCAGCAAGTGTCTTTAGTTGAGCAAGATATTTATCTATTTTCTCAAACTATAGAAGAGAATATTAAATTTGGATTTCCTGAAGCGTCAAAGGACAATGTTGTTGAAGTTGCTAAACTAGCTAATGCACATGATTTCATTAACGGTTTTGAGAAAGGTTATGATACAATTGTGGGAGAAAGAGGAATGACTCTTTCTGGAGGGGAAAAGCAACGAATTGCAATAGCTCGAGCTTTTCTTACAGATCCTGATGTTCTAATTCTCGATGATTCTATGAGTGCTATAGACAGTGAAACTGAGGAAAGAATTGGCAAAGCAATCAAGAACATTCTGAAAGGTCGTACTAATTTGATAATCACTCACCGATTGCATAGTATTCGTACTTCAGATTTGATTTTAGTAATGAAAAATGGAGAAATTGTAGCTCAAGGGGAACATGAAGAATTATTGACAAGCTCTGAAGATTATAGAAAAGTATTCGGAAAGCAATTGGAAGATGGATTTATTGCACAGGAGGTTAGCTAAATGGGATTATTCAGAAGCTCTATGAGACAAGAGGATGAACGTCAGTACAAAGATAGAGAGCTATTCAAGAGGTTCATAGAACGTATTGCACCTTATAGAAAGAATATCTTGTTAATAGCTTTATTCATCGTTCTTCAAGCAATTGCAGCAATTATAGCTCCTCTACTAGTTGGTTTCGTTGCAGATGAATTAATTTTAACTGAACCTCGTTATGTTTTAACCATAATAGCATCTGTAGGATTTCTATTACTATATTTACTTAATTGGGGTGCATTCTCTATGCAGCAAGTTCAATCTGGAAAATATGTTCCATATTTCTTAGAGGATTTACGTCTTGAACTATTCACTAAACTACAAGAACAGGACATGACTTTCTTCGACGAACATATGACTGGGAAACTTAACAGTATTGTCGTAAATGATACTTTAGATTTCAGTAACACAGCTGTACTCATTAGCAATACAGTTGGTAGTCTTGTAATAGGACTCGGTACTCTTGGTATACTTTTCTTCTTCAATTACATACTCGCTTTAATTACTCTTGCTGCAATCCCTGTTCTGTTCTTGTTAATGCTTGCTCTCCGTAATCTTGCTAAACGAGTGAGTAAATCTTACAGAGAAGCTATTGGTAGTGTAAATTCAGCTATGGTTGAAGCTATTGAAGGGATTCAAATATCCAAAAGCTTTGGTCAAGAGATTAGTATTGCTCATCAATTTGAAAAAATTAATGAGAACTATTTCCGTGCATGGATGCGTTTGACTGCAACAACTCATTTCTGGAGACCGTTGCTTAATACAGTAACTTCTGTTATTATCTGTTTTGTTCTGTACTTTGGCATAAGTATGAATTTACCAGTAGGTACAATGGTAATTTTCATATTATATCTAGAAAATTTCTTCAGACCTGTTATGCAATTAGCGACTTTCTTCCCTGAATTAAGTGCTGGAATGGCTGCTTTTGAGCGAGTACTAAGTATAATTGACAGTGAACCAACTGTTCAACAAAAACCAGGAGCTAAAACTATTGATGAACTTAAAGGCAAGATTCAATTTGAAAAAGTAAAATTCTGGTATGATCAAGATAATTTGGTTTTTGAAAATCTAAATCTATCAATTCATAAAGGAGAAAAACTTGCAGTAGTAGGTCACACGGGTGCGGGGAAGACCTCTTTAGTTGCTTTACTCTCTCGTTACTACGAATTTCAAGGTGGGGATATCCTTATCGATGGCGATAGTATTCGTAATTATACTTTAGAATCTTATAGAAAACAACTTGGAAAAGTAGAACAGGATGTGTATTTATTCCCTGGTACTATAAGGGATAATATTCAGTATGGAAGAGAAAATGCTACAGATGAAGATATCTGGCGTGTGCTAGAAATTGTTCAAGCTAGTGAATTTGTAAAAAGACTACCAGATGGATTAGAATCAAAGATTGGTGAAAGAGGAAGTGATCTTTCTGTTGGACAACGACAGCTAATCAGCTTTGCACGCGCAATACTTCTAAATCCAGAGATTCTCATTTTAGATGAAGCAACATCGAGTGTAGATGCGTATACAGAAGCAATGATTCAAGAAGCTTTGGAAAAAATCCTTGAAGATCGAACAGCAATTATTATTGCTCATCGATTAAGTACAATTGTAAATGCTGATAGAATTATTGTAATGGAATATGGTGAAATCGTTGAAGAAGGAACGCATGAGGAACTTTTAGCTCAACAAGGAAAATACGCTTCACTCTACAATCAGTATTTTGTTCATCAGAGTCTAGAATGGCAGGAACAATATATTTCTTAATCATCCTTAAATTATAGAACTCCTTTTTTCCCTAAAGACTTTTATTTTTCAAATTAGAATTATTATCATGAAGAATCCTCTCACATTTCTTCTTGTTTTGGTTCTTTTTATTTGCCCCTTGATAATCCCAACATTTTCTCAAGCTGATTCTAATCCTTCTATTGTTGACTTCATCTTCTGTAACGGAAATATAATCACGATTGATGAAGATAATCCTCAAGTTCAAGCTATAGCAATTGATGAAGGCTCAATCGTAGGTCTAGGTAGTACTGAAACAATTCTGCAAAATTTCAATACAGAAAATGATACTACCTATGATTTAGATGGTCGGACTATCATGCCTGGTATTATTGATGGTCATTCACACTATATGGCTTCTTTATTTTGGATAGGTGAAAGAAATACTATCTATGATTCTCAAAGTATCGCTTTAGCATATGGTTATACAACTTTGAATGAGAAAAGCGTTGACCATGGCGAGTTAGCGTGGTTTCAATCAGCTGAACAAAATGGTACTCTACGTCTCAGAGTCAATGCTTTCCTCATCTATAATTTCGCTTGGTTAGAAAATAATGAATCTGTAATTGTTGGGGGTTGGGAAGAAACAATAGACCAACCAGTTTTAGATCCAAGTAGAAAGCTTCGAATACCTGGTTTCAAAATTTATGCTGATGGTGCATCTGGAGATCGAGGTTTTCCTGCTATGAGTGAACCTTATCCTCAAGAAATGATAGATGCATGGGGGATAATTAATCCTTATGGGGACTTATACTTTAATCAAACAGAATTAAACTCAATCGTAGATTCATTTCATGATGATGGCTTTAGTGTAGCTTTTCATGCTATGGGAGATAGAGCTACAGAAACCGTTCTTAACTCAATAGACTATGCTTTGAATGGGATGGATAATGATGTAGCAAGACATCAGCTTGAGCATAATAGTTTCATCAGAGAAGATTTAATCGCTCAAGCTTTATCGCTTAATACTATTCATTCAGTTAGAGGTTATTTTCCAACCTATTGGCAGCAAGATTATGAAGCATCATACAGTCCTGAATGGTTGGAAAGAACTGTAAATAGATACTCTCTACCAGGAGAAGGTTTACATTCATATCTAGAAACTGATTTTGGATTTCTTGGAGGATATGATGAAGATAATTGGAGTAGATCTAGTAATATTAAACCCTTCTTGCATTTATGGGGATTGGTTACTAGGAAAGCTATTGATGTGAATGGAACTATACACTCACCAGATCCATGGTTAGCAGAGCACCAAATAACTGTAGAACAAGCTCTTAGAATGATGACAATAGAAGGAGCTTATGCTGTCAAACAAGAGAATTATATCGGTTCTCTAGAAATAGGGAAATATGCGGATTTGATAGTAATTGATGACGATCCACTCACAATGAATCCAGATGATTTAAAGGATATTAATGTTTTATTGACAATGGTAGATGGAAATATTGAATTCTTGTGGTCAAGTCACACCTTTCCAACCACTTATAATACTGAAATATCAAGAACAACATATTCTCTCTGGATAATTCTATTTGCATTATCGTCCATTATTATAGCTGTTTATAGAAGAAGATTGTAATGGAATCATGTTAACTAAAAATTGAAAATCATAACACCAATACCATTCTTTCTTTTTTCCACTCGAAGTGTACCCTGCTCCATCGGAAGCAAAGGTTAGTTCTTCTAACATTGTCTCATATCTAATAAGGGAGGTTGTTAGACTTATTGTTGCAGTATAATAAAAAATTAACAGTTCTATAAAATTAACAGCTCATCAGTTTTTATATGGGTATTAACCTCCCCCAATAGGAGGGAAAACAACTAAAAGATCATTTTCTTGAAGAATATGATCTAATCTTTTATGAACACCGTTTACAAAAATTATTTTTGCTAATTTTTCATCAATTGTAAAACTACTAAGTATTTCCTTTATTGTTGATCCTTGTGCAACTTTAATAATTACTTCCTCTCCAATTTCGGTACCTGGAAGATATTTTCTTAATGAAGCATACAGTTTTATTCTAATTTTCAAGGAAAAACCTCCTTACTTAGTCATTAATGTCTAGTATAATCTTTTACCAGTAATTTACATCTTTTGCTTTCTTCTCTATGAAACCATGACCTTTGATATGTTGTCCACCACAAAGCAAATACATACCTTCAGCAAAAAGTGCGATTCTTGCTTCACATGGGATCGTTACATTATATTGAGTTATTAGACTATGGTTAATGAATATTTCACCAATTTCATCAAAACTTAGATTCAGTCTTTTATTAATCAAATTTACGAGAGTTTCATCTTCTTTCCAGGTTAGTTCGATTATTGAATCATCTGTACAACCAGAATCTTCAGCTAATCTTCTAAGTTTTCCATAAAGATGAATTCTAATATTTGACATTTTGAAAGTTTCCTTTTGTGACGTTCCCTACAAGCGATTTAAATCTTTATATCCATAAAAATAATCGTTCATTTAGTTTTTTATTAAATTAAAAAAATGAAAAAAAGAAGAGGTTTAAACTTGTTTAATTTATCAGGTTTTACCTTACATTTTCTCAAAGACAGCATCTAATTCTTCATTTGTTACATCAAATGTCACGTCATGAGGAGGTAATTTTTCTTCAATAAAGAATTTAGGTAGTCTATCATCTTCTTTTGTAAATCCTGCTTTTCGATTAAACTCTCTCTCAATTTTGAGTATTTTTTCTCCGACTTCTGTTATATCGTACTTATCTTTTCCAAGGAAACCTGCCACTGTTTCTTCTAATCCTTCCATTCCTTCGTCTATATCTAAAATCGCAAAGGCAATGAAGAGACAATAACCAGATTGATCTATATACGCAGTTGTAGATTGGAAGGCTCTACTCAACTCAGCTTTGTCTAGCTCTCTAGGATCTACTCCTCCAGCAATCCCAAGAATCTCAGGAGCTATTGTATAACCTGCAGTATGGTCTGCTCCCATTGTTGTAGTAGCATAAGTGACACCTATACCTCTTATAGGTCTTGGATCATATGCTGGTAAGGCTTGTCCTTTCACAACTGGAATTCGGTCTACTCCCCATGTTTCACCTGCAACTTTGGCTCCTTGCATGAAGATCTTTCCATCTTCATCGTTTGGATCATAACTCTTTTTCATAAATTTGATTGCAGCTTCACCATCCCCCCAAGGAATTTTTCCTGCTTCCATAGCTATTGCAAGTGTGTTACCAGCTTCAATTGTATCTAAACCTAAGTCATTGCATAATCTATTCAACTTCGCTACATGTTCAAGGTTGTCAATTGTACAATTTGTTCCTAATGCCCAAGCTGATTCATATTCAAGTGGTGAAACAATTAATTTTCCTGTGTTCTTATCAGGTACTGTATTACTACATCTGATTATACATCCTGGGTGGCATGCGTGTCCATATTCACCTTCAGCTTTGTCACCAAACTTTTCATTAGTTTCATCTACAAGTTCATGCACAGCTTCTCCAGAGATGTTTTTTGCTCCTTCAAAGTATCCTGTTCTAAAATTCTTTGTTGGTAAAGCTCCTGCTTCATTAATTATGTTTTGAAGAACGTTGGTACCATAATTCTTTAGAGCTCCTTCGTCAGTTCCAGCTTTTCCACCAGTAATAGCGTGTTCATTAAGTGCATTGATCATTTTTGTACGACCTATATTGAACAATTCCTCGTTCACAGCTTTTGGACGCTCTCCATCAGTATCATCTGTAATTATAGCTATGATTCTTTTCGATCCCAGTACGGCACCTAATCCTCCTCGACCAGCATATCTTCCTGGATCTGTGTTTTCAGGATTATTACCAAAAATCCCTCCATTGCTGAGCAATCTTTGTCCAACTATTCCTGCTCCACACAGTCCTGACTTAGGATATTTTTCCCATAATTTATCTATGAGTTCGTACAGTCCCATATTAGCGTGTTCGTTAGCTTTGATAAATTCAATTTTGTCTTTTGATATATAGAGATGATACCAATCCTCATGTTTTGGTTCTCCTTCTATTATCACTGCTTTGATTCCTAATCTAGCTAATCTAGTTGCTGTTAATCCTCCTGCATTAGCTTCTTTGATACCACCTGTTAAAGGGCTTTTTGCTCCAACAGATAGTCTTCCTGAAGCTGGTGCTGAAGTTCCACTTAAGATTCCTGGTGCAAAAACAATCTTATTATCAGGACCGAGTGGATCTGTTTTTGGATCAACTTCATCAGCAACGATGGCACTAGTTAAACCTCTTCCTCCTAGAAATTTGTATTTCTCTGGAATTTCCTCCTGTTTATATGTCATATCAGAGACATTTATTCTTATTATTTGATACTTCATGATATCAAATAAAAATATACTCAACCTTCATTATAAACATTCTGGGGCTCATAAAACATAGAAATCTATTCTTTTTATTCAAAAGTATAATATATTTTTTTTTGGTAGATTTAATAAACTATTCTTTAGTCTAAAGTAGAATAAAAGGTTTGGAAGAAAGTTTTAGGTTTTAGAGTTAAATCTAATAACTGATTTGTCAGGATGAACATTACTTTATCTGCTAAATTATCTTATTATTTTTAGCACTCCAAAATATAATTTCATCGATTTTTGGTAAAAGTAAACACTTTTTATTGTGAATTTTTTTTTTGTACTGTTTGAAGAAGTACATAAAATGCCCATTCTGTATTGGATTCATTTCTCTTTTGTTAGTGTTTTCTTTGAATAAAGTTGCTTTTCCTAGAGCATCAGATGATCAAGAAACTGCAATTGCTCTCAATGATCATATCCATCTAGTACATAATTTCCATGAAATAAGAATAGACATCAGAAATATAAATGAAATTCAGGTTATAGAAACGATAATTGCAGAAAACAAACAAAATGTGACTACGTCGCATTGTGGTTTCTGGATAAATCAATCAATCAGGGATTTAAGATTAGAAGATACGCAAGAAAATGAACTAGATTATGATATAACATCTTTAAATCCTTCTTCTCATTTTATAACAGCTCATTATCCTGCAAGTTTAAACGTAAACCAATCAACAAGTTTCAGGTTGATTTATTATCTGAACATTGAACTCTCACAATTCGAAGGAAATTCTGTTTATTACAGCTTCTTGTATAGAAAAGCTATCTCACACTTTACTTTATTTTTCAGAGTTCAGATAGAATTACCAGAAAATAGCTTTCTTCATGAAAATGACATCCCATTCTCCTATTATCCAGAAGAAACAACACCTGTTTTATCAGGGAACAAGTTTCATCTTGTCTGGGACTTTGAGAATCTTTATGCTTTTTCATATAATATGTTTGTGGTTTACTTTGATGAACCATTTAGTAAAACTCCTCCACCAATCTGGTTAATTATCGTAGGACCGGTGAGTGGTCTTATTACCGGTGCAATTGCAGTTTTTTGGTGGATGAAAAGGAGAGAAAAGAGAGTAATGGTTAAACTAGGAACGATATTCCTTACAGAAGATCAAAAGATGTTATTGAAACATTTATTTAAGCATGAAGGAAAAATGTCACAAAAAGAAATAATTAGTCTTACAAGCAATACCAAATCTAAAATATCAAGAGATTTAATCCCTTTGGAAAAATATGGTCTTATTAAGAAAGAAAAGTGGGGGAGAGAATTCAGAATTTATTTAACCGATTCTGGAGAGCGTATGTTAGAGTAATTGAAAACTGTCGCAGATTGTTGAAAAAAGTTGCAGATTTCTTTTCACTGATATTTCATGTATTTCTTAGAGAATTACACTTTGTTAAAGTTTCAGAGCTTTAACATGGTGAAAAAAATGAAGAAAAGAAACAGAAAAAGCATAATCTGGTTCAGCTCACTTCTATTGACAATACTAATCTTACCTGTATTCTCATTGACTGGAGTAGCAGCAGTTGAACCTACAGATATATTTGATGCAGATTTTGACGCACAAGTTGAGATACTCATGGGTGTCGCAAAAGCTCCTTCTCTAGCTTTTAGTGCAGTGAAAGGAACAGAAGTATATTACTTCAATGGATACGGAGAACAACCAGCAGCTGATCTTGTATATTATACTAGTACAATTACACAAATGATTACCGCAACTGCACTATTACAAATGCAAGAACAAGGATTATTATCTTTAGACGATCCAATTAATAACTATTTACCATATATTATTGAAAATCCCTACTATCCTGATATCGATTTAACAATTGTGGATCTCTTAACTCATAGTTCTGAAATAAATGATAATCCAATAATGAGCGATGTTGTACTTGGAGAAATTTATACCTTTGAAGATATGTTTTATGAACTTCTGAATGAAAATGGCACTTATTTTGATTTGGATTTTTGGTATGATATCACTCCAGGAAGTATTTACAAATTTGCTTGGATAAACTTTGATCTCTTAGCCTATATTGTAGAAATAATCACTGAAGATACTTTTGAGCAATACCTAACTGATAACATATTTACACCTCTAGGTATGTCTAATACTCATATAGGGTATACTGATTACGGTGTGAGTGAGATCGCTAAGCGATACTTGTGGAATTCAACATCGGGAACAAATGAAGAACTAGCTCACATAGAACATCTAAGTACTGGTTCAGCAGGAGTTCTGTCAACTGTTGAAGATATGGGACGTTTTCTATCAGCACATATGAATAGTGGAGAGTATAATGGTGTGCAAATTCTCAACTCAACTTCAATAGCTACAATGCATGATGGTACTGGAGATATGTATGGATTAGGTTGGCAAATCTTTTCTACTGGATATAAAGGATTTGTTTCTGCATCTTGGTTAGGATATGGTTATGCACTGTATAAAGGTGAAGTAGGTGTAGTAATATTTACAAATCAAGAGCATTTTGAAAGCGGATTAGCAGGAAAACATCAAGATATTTTAGATTACATTGTACTTGCAGCTGAAGAACTAACAACACTCAATACTCCCTTTAGTTTCTGGATTGTTCCACTCTTATTTGCTTTCCTTGGTGTATTAATAGTTTTAAGAAAGAGAAAATAATAGTTTCTTTTTCTTAGCTATTTTCTTTTTTTGATTTTAACTAAGAATAAAAGAAGCAATTTTCTGGTAATTTATACCCTTTACAGTAACTATTTAAATCACCACAATTTTGCCTTAATATTACAAGTTCAATCTGTCAATGGTGATAAAATGTCAAATAATAAGAACAAAGCTTTAGTAATCGTTATTCTTCTTCTTAGTGTATTTTTTTCAACGGATTTACAATCTGAAACCTCTATTGTAATTAATCAAAATCCACTATTTCAACCTGAAAATAACACATATCTATCAAAACATTACCCAATACCCAAAGAAGACAAACTAGATGAAAGTTTTGGTGATCAGAACACATTCTGGGTTTTTCCTAATCCTTGGGCTGTTGATCAAGATGCGTATCAAATTAATGCTACTCTTCTAGCTGAAGGTGAATGGTGCTATGTGTATCTAGATAATGCATCAATTGATAGATGGGGCTATAATGAATCTCTAGCCCTCTGCAGTGAAATTAGAGATAATTTCGATGCTATTACCTATCCTAAAGGAGTAGAACTAGCAGGACATCCTAATGGTACTCTTGGAGATATTGATGGTGACCCAAAAGTTACCTTACTAATTATTGATGATGAAGCTTTTATTGGGGGTTATTATGCATTTGATGATAACCCTTTTGGAACCTCGAATCCTCAACAAAATAATCGAGAGATGATATGTGTTTACACAGAAGAGAATCCGAATTCAATATGTTATTCATCTATCCTTGCACATGAATTCAACCATCTTAT
>JAGLTP010000344.1 GCA_023135215.1 Candidatus Heimdallarchaeota archaeon | reverse complement strand
CCTTGGAATATTTTACATACAAAGCAACCATTTTCTCTAAGTAATTTCTCAGAGAGATCTAGAGCACGATTAGCTAATGAAATCTGTATTGAATGATCCCTATTATAATCTCCTGAAATATTTGGTGCACAATCTGAAATCAAAACATCTATTGATTCAAAATTTGCTAAAATGAAGTGAGCTAGTTCTTCATCAAAAATATCTCTATTAACAATATCAATATTTTTTTCCTTGAAAGGAGAAATGTAGGCTTTATCTATCGCAATTACTTTACCATTTTGTCCTACTTTCTTAGAGGCAACTTGAGTCCATCCCCCTGGAGATGCTCCTAAATCTACAACTATTTGCCCTTTCTTGAAAACATTGTATTTATCATTTATTTCTAATAACTTGTATGAAGCTCTTGATCTGAAACCTTTGTATTTGGCTTTAAGATAAAAATAATCATCACTCAATAAGTTCACATACAAATTTAAGTACAACTAAAATGATATGATTGATAAGAGTTATGTCTTCCTCCCACATTGAAAAACAGATTATTACCCTACTTCAGGGGGATTTTTATTCTGTCATCATCATCAAGAATTTCATATTCTACAAATTGGTATGGTTGAATTTTCTTTGAAGTATCTTCTTCTATTAACCATTCGTTATACATTCTGCATGAAACAGGATTCACCGGATTATTGATGCCACACTCATGAATTCTATCGCATGTAAAACATGGACAGATCATTGTCATCCATCCAGTATCTTCTTTCTTAGGAATAGTTAAAACAAAATCCTTTACGTTACCTATTTTGATTGGAATCTTTAGAATTTTATTTGTATATAACAATTCATCAATTTTATGAATTATAGAAGCATGGTTTCCCAACAGATCTAAAACTTCTCTGTATAACAATTGCCTACTTTGAGTTCTGTCAATAAGTTCAATAATTTCATCTGAAAGAGCACTACTATAATTCTTCTCAATCTTAATTCTCTGTCTTGGAATCATCTTCAACACACACCTTAATTTTATTCTCTCTACGAATTAATTAAACTAGGAAGGATAATGTTCATTAGCAATCCTATCTTCTAACATACATATTGCTATTTTACATATTTAAGTGTTGATACGTGTCGAGAAAATGTATTGCAAAAATGTAAAATAGAATGAGTGTAAAATTATAATTCTTGCGACACAAATCATAGAATTTAACTTCAGAAAATTTTGCTACGACGAACGTCTGGGGTTTTTTTTCTGATAAGATTTCTTTCTCTGCCTTACATTTACTTGTTTTCTATCTATTGTGTATAGCATAGTATTATTTTCAATTGTGTCTTTGTATTGAGGTTTGATTCTTATACTCACATATGGTTTCTTTACAGGACCAAAAATATCTATGACATCCCCGATATGTTCCATTTTTTCAGAGACAACATGAGAACCAATTTTCGGTAATTTTGGAGGATCGATCACAATTGCGTTTCCTGAATCAGTATAGTGAACAATGTTGCCTAATTTTTTTATTCTAGATTGATCCAATTATATCCCCTCAATAATGAGCTTGAATAAAATGTTCCCAGATTTTTTATTTTTTTGAAGTAGATTTCTTCTTTTTATCTGGTTTTTTTTCTACTTTCTTTAACTTTCTTGAGATATTAGCGACTCTTCTTATTAGTTCAGTCTTGCTGGTGATACCTTCAGGATTTATTATAACTCTTCCTTCACTTGCCCACCGGTTCTTAGAATACTTCTTATCTTTTTCAACTTCAAAATCTAATTCAAGATGTTTACAAGCGTAAACTATTTTTGATAAAGTACAGTTCTCTACTGCTTTGTTTTTTGGTAAAGTTCTCCCTTGTTTTCTTGTTAAAGATCTATTAAAATATTCAGGATATAAAACAAAGTACTTTTTTCTACGCAGCATGGATCTTCCTTCCATTATTGTCTAGTTATTAGAAAGAATTTATTCCTTTACATCTTTTTTATTGAGTAAAATGCCGTTTAGAACCCCATGCTGTCCCGGTCTGCTAGTAATTTTTGCTTTACCAGCTTTTGTATCCACTATACAGCCTTTTGTAATGATACGTCGTCTAGCATACTCACGATTAGCTTTATTTTCCAGAACATTAAGTATTCTAACTTTTTTTGCTTCACCTGATGATTGATCAAGAATATTAACAAATTCATCTTTCAAGAGTCTGTGCTTGTTATTACCTCCTCTTGTACGGATGTGTTTGAACTTTCTCTCACCTATTTGGGTCTCAGCAGGATAGCGTCCCATCTCTCGTTTCTTCTTAGAAGAAGCTCTTCGAATTAAACCACCAGAGAGTTTCTTTCTTGACCTTTTCAACCATTGGTATGGCATAGTCTCTTCACCTTGGATTTCTTCCATTTTGTTTAAATATAAGAGTTTCCATTCCAAAGTCAAATCAGGGTAAATTTTGCTGATGAATTATCTCATCAACCAATAAACCTTGCAGTAATAGGAAAAATCTAAAAGTAAATAACACATCTGTATATCTATGAAAAATAAGCCAGCGGTTTTATTCTTGTTTTTTTTACTCATTCCTTTTGCATTAATTAGTTCAATTTCTGCACAAAATCAGGTAAATAACAATCTTATTCCTGAAATATATTCTAGCTTTATAGATAATGGAGAAGACAGTTTAGGTTTTGTAAGATCTTCTGATTTAATTGATTCTTATTGGAAAAAACCTATGAAAGTAGAGGAAGTATTGGATAAACTAGAAGAATGTATGAGCAGAGCCTTATTTTCGTTTTTCAGTCATGAAGAAAGAGACCAATTTTATGAGGATCTTTCGGATACCGATATTCAGGTTTCTAGAATATACAAAGCTATACCTGCGATTTCTATAGAGTATTTAGAAGATGCATTAACTAACATTGACTTTGAATCTTACAAAATTAAGTACATCTATCCCTTAGGCTCCTACAGTTATTACGCGCCACAAAATATAGATATAGATTTGATTAGTCCAGTTGAGTTATCAGACTTGCGAGAAGCTCTTGAGATTGACGCTTTGCATGACATGGGTTACACAGGTTATGGTGTTACTGTAGCTGTATTAGACAGCGGTATGAATGCTGTTGAAGATGAAGTACCCTCTTTATATAAATTGAAAAATTATGATGAACTAAAAATCGTTGGTAATGTTCAACCTAGCGCTGCGATTATGAATGAAGATATTGATGATTTGAGTGGTCATGGAACTCACATAGCTTCAATTTTAGCTGGAAATGGAAATTTCACCATAAATGGAGTAGTTGTAAATACAACTGATTATGGAGTAGCTCCTGATGCAAAGTTATACAATGTCAAAGTTCTGGATAGAACTGGTTTTGGAGAAGATCAATGGCTTATTGATGGTTTCGATGAAGCATTACACCCCAGCATTCCAGGAGTGGAGGTTGACATAATTTCAGCTAGTCTTACATCCATTACATTCAACGCTATGTCTGATCCCATTCTTGATTTAGTAGCAGAAGCTAATAATCTAGGGGTTTTGGTGGTTGCATCTGGAGGAAACTATGGTCCTTCTGGATCGTCTATAGGAGCTCCAGCAATTTCTGACTTTGTGATATCTGTTGGTGCAACCCAAAGCTTGGATGATTTAGCACTTTATACTTCGAAAGGTCTGAATCTTAATTTTTCATCTGGTATCGATATTCTAGCTCCAGGTAATGGTGTAGGTGGAGCTGATTCAATCACTGGAGGAAAAGATTACCGCTCAGGCACTTCCGTATCAGCTCCTATTGTGAGCGGAGTTCTAGCGCTTCTTTTGGAAGCTATTCCAGATTTAGATTCTCATCATAAATATGAAGCAGCTTTGTTAGAAACTGCTATTGATCTAAACAAACCCATTGTATCTCAAGGAAATGGTTTGATAGATCCATTAGAAGCTTATAGTTATTTAGACCTCAACAAAGATTTAGATATGTTCAGCCTAAATCCCAATAGAATTTCTCCTGAAAATCTATACTATTACGCTTGTGTAGAAGGTGAAAATACACAATATAGAGCAAAAATAGTTTCTTCTAGTAATCAGAACTTAACTGTGAGCATTTATAGCACCTCTAATTTCTTTAAATTTCCATCAACCATTGAAGTAGTGGAGGGTTGGAATCATTTTGATTTTAATATTTCAATTCCTCTAGGAACGAAACTTCAAAATGTTGATGCAACAATAATTTTTGAAAATGCTGACGAAATTGAAATAAGGATGAATATTAACATCCAGACAAGATAT
>JAGLTP010000343.1 GCA_023135215.1 Candidatus Heimdallarchaeota archaeon | reverse complement strand
CTATCTTAAAATATCTTTTGTTCTATGGAGAAATGAATAGAAAAACAATGTTGAGAAAAGAAGTTCTAAACGAAACAAACAAAAAGGCTAGAAAAAAGAAAGAAATGAGGTTAGAAAATGGAATATGATAAATTGCTGGAAAGAGCAAGAGGACAGCTTCCTGAGAAAGTCTTCGAGAAATCGAGATTCGAAATACCAAAGATTCTTTCAGTTATTGAAGGAAATAAGACTTTCATAACAAATATTAGAGATGTATTATCAACGATTAACAGAGATGAAAATCATTTTCTGAAATTTATGGCTGGTGAATTAGCAACTTCTGTAGTAATGGAAGGAGCTAGAGCTGTATTTGCTGGTAAACATGCAAAGGTAACATTACAAAATCTTCTAGAACGTTATGTAAAAGAGTATGTAATGTGTGGAGAGTGCGGAAAACCCGACACATCTTTCGTTATAGAAACTCGTATAATGAGGAAGAGATGTGATGCTTGTGGAGCTTCAACAGCTGTAAAACCTTTGAGAAAATAACAAAAAATGTGATTCTTAATGACAGTTTTTTTCATGAAATTAATAGAGCAACCGAGCGAAAGACTTGTAGCTGCTTGTGACAAAGATATAGTTGAATTAGAACTAGATAGTCATGGTGTAAAGATCAAGGTCAATCAAACTTTTTATGGAAAAGAATTAGTTAGTGAAAAAGAACTGTTAGATGAAATTCAAAGATGTACTTCTGCAAATGTAATTGGAACTCAAATAGTTCGCTTACTCATTGAAAAAAGAATTATTCATGAAGATGCTGTACTTTGGTTAACGCATCCAGAGAAGAAAGATAAAATCGGTCATGCAATCTTGATACGATAAATTTACTAAAAACTCTAAAAAGGTGATTGAAATATCAAAACGAGGTAGATTCTGCGCAATATGTGGAACTATGAATGGACCTTTTCTAGACAATTTATGTGAGAATTGTTACAAGAAAGAAAATCCCTTGGAGATAAAAAAACTTGATTCCTTGCAGGTTGAAATCTGTACTGGATGTGGCACCCTAAGGATACTAGGAACTCGTGTAGATACTTGGAAAAGAGATGAGAATCTAGAAGAAATTATTAGAGAAGTTGCTAGAAGAGCAATTATTGAAAAACTAGAGGTAGATACTCCTCTTCAATATGAGTTTGAGGATGATATTGAAGATAGCAAAATAATGAACTATGGAGTAAAAGAATTTGCAGTAAGAACACAAGTTTATGCAAAACCTCACGAAGATTTCAGTGAATTTGAAGAGAGTTTTACAACTAGACTTAAAATGCTAAGAACAGTTTGTGATGAGTGTTCAAAGTATAAAACCGGTTATTATGAAGCTGTTTTGCAGGTTAGAGGAGAGGATAGAAAACTTACACAAAAGGAAGAAGAAGATATTGAGGCACTAATAGAAAGGATGATGAAACAATACGAAGATGCAAGAATGGCTTATATCCTTGATTTGGACGTGGATCAAGATGGTATAACTGCAAATGTAAGTACAAAATTCTTAGCAGAATCCTTGGCAAAAGAAATTAAGGGTATTTCAGCAGGGACAATTACAGTCGCTTACGAGCATAAAACTACATCTAGAGATGGAATTGATGTTTTCACGAACACCTATTTGGTAAGATTACCTGCTTTCGCTAAAGGGGATGTATTGGAATATGATAAGATTCTGTGGATTGTAAAGAGCATATCAGAGCAACAAATTAAGATGGAATCTTTGGAAAATCGTGAAATCAGGCAGCATGATAGAAAGAGAGTAGAAAAAAGGGGAAGGAAGAAGAACGATGAAATAGTTATGCGAGAATATATGATTGTGTCAAAGGAGAAAAATGCTGTTGTAATTATGGCTATGGATAATTACGAAAATTATGAGGATATTTTGGAAAGATTACCTCCAAAAAAAGAAGAGGGAGAAAATGTTAAAGGCTTTATTTATGATGATAAAAATTACTATATAGAATGAATAGTTGATTTATTCAATTGATAATCTTTTTATTATCTATACAAATCCATCTCTTGATTATTATGAGTGATAAGGAAATAAGCTGGGATCTAACAGAGGTGTTTAAAGGATCAGACGATCCCAAAATTACAGCTGCTATTGAGAATCTCGATAAACAAGCTAAGAAATTTATTGATGATTACAAGGACAAAATAAATTCACCTAGTTTTTCATTAGATAACTTACTGGAACTTCTCCAGAAACAAGAAAAATTCCTTGCTGACCTTTTTGAATTATCTATGTTTTCTCGATTGACTTTTGCAGCTAATATGACTATACCTGCAAATAGGGAGCTAAATAATAGAGTGGAAGAATTTTCTGCGAAGATAAGAAAAGAGTTAGCATTTCTTGAACTTGAAATAGGAAAATTAGTCTATGAAAAGGAAAACATAGTAGATGATTCTAAGCTTGTTAATTATAAGCACGCTTTGGAAAAGCTAAGAAGAGTTCATCCACATAAGCTTTCTGAAATTGAAGAACAGCTGATAATTGAAAAAGATCAATATGGAGTAAAAGGCTGGCAACAATTACAATCAAAATGGCTAAACACAAGAAAATTTGTTATAGAAGTGGAAGGAGAACCAAAAACTCTATCCTATGGTGAAGCTAATGGTTTATTGTCTCATCGGGATCAGAGTACAAGAAAATCAGCTAATAAATCAATTTATGGTCTGTTAGGAATTGATCAAGATATCTTTTCTTCTGCTATGCACAATATATGCAGTGACTGGTCAAAAATTTCAAAGAGAAGAAAATATGATTCTCCAATGCATCAAAGCTTAATGGCCAATGATGTAGATCAAGAAACTATAGATAATCTGATGAAAGCAATTGAAGAACACGCAGTTATCTATCAGAGATATTTAAAATTGAAAGCTAAACTTCTAAACCTCCCTAAGCTAGGGTGTGAGGATGTAGTGGCACCTTTGCCAGATGCTCCAGATATGAAATACTCCTGGGAAAAAGCACAAGAAATAATCCTAGAAGCTTATGGTAATTTTGATGATGATTTTCTATCAACCGCAAAGGATATGTTTGAGAGAAATCATATAGACGCTAGCCCTAGATTTGGAAAAAGAAATGGTGCTTTCTGTTCAACATGGTATTCAGGAAAGACATCTTACATTCTTCAGAGCTTCAATGGCTCCCTTGGAAATGTCTATACTTTAGCTCACGAACTTGGACATGCGGTTCACGGATATATGGCAACAAGAGAACAATCTTTCTCTAATTCACGTAGCCCGATGGTTATTGCTGAAGTAGCTTCAATTTTTGGGGAATTACTTGTAACAGATCTCTTATTAGCTAAAGCAAAATCAAATGATGAAAAGAAAGCTATTCTAAGTAAGGTATTGGATGGTGCTGGAATGGCTACTTTCCAAGTTAGTGCTAGAGTGTGGTTTGAGCAGAGCATGTATAATAAAATTGAACAAGGTAAATATCTTGATGGTAAGACTATTTCCAAACTTTGGACAGCTGCCAGAGACAGAATATATGGTGATGCTGTAGAATGGTTTGAGGAAATGGATTGGGAGTGGACAATGAAACCACATTATTATATGCCTAATTTTAGGTTTTATAACTACCCGTATGTTTTCGCCCAGTTGTTCGTTTATGCATTATATCAACTATATATTGATGAGGGAGAAACATTCATACCCAAATTGAAAGAAATTCTCAAAGCAGGAGGAAGCAAATCGCCTAAAGAGTTCGGTGAATTAATGGGTTTAGATATTGCAAAACCTGATTTCTGGAAACTCGGGATAAAGCAATATGAAAGATTTGTAAAGGAATTGGAACAACTCGTTTCCTAATCTCCCTTTCTTTATCTTTTACAAATGTCAATATTAAATGAGTAATGAAAGATAAAGAAAACCTTAAAAAAACGAAGAGTGATATGAAATTGCTTAATTGGGGACTTAGCTCAGTTCGGTAGAGTGGTTGGCTCCAGAGAACATTGCGTCAAGCAATGAATAGCCGAAGAAACCAATTGGTCGGGTGTTCAAATCACCCAGTCCCCACCATAACAATTTTAATTTTTCGTGTTTATCTGTTATCTGAACAACTCTTTCAGTTCTTAAAAAGTGATAAATAAGCAGTGAATTGAAATTGGTTTAATGAATCAACATGATTCAACTCTGGAGCAATGAGCTTGTTTCCACATAAGAAAAACTGAAGGAAATCACACACCTTTCATCGAAGGCTTTATTATCTTAAAAATGAATTATTAAGTGAAAATGGTTTCAGCTGCACACATTCTAATGCTTGTAGTTTTTGTTACGCTTATATTAGTTGGAATTGTTTTTTTTACTGTTTTTTGGTTTAAAGCTATTATTCTACTAAAAGAAAAAACTAATATTCCTTCTACCATAAAAACCATAGATTTGGAAAAATCAATTTACGAAAGGATGGCTGATGATTCTGAAGCAACGGAACAATATGTCTATATGAGACGTAAACTAATGGGCGGGTGATTTCATGCCCCACTCTATTCTAATGAAAAAATCTCATTACAACATTTAACAAATTTGAAGTTTAGTTTTCCCTTTTCCGTTTCAATTTGCCACATGAAGCATATATGCTCCTGCAGATCTCTTGGGAGATTCTTAAAAATAGGTGCAAGAAGCGAATATCCGATTCTTCTATGAATAATTCCTTCTGCTTCAAGGAAATATAATGCATAATTGTATCCTGGATACTTCTCTTTTAGAATTTTAGATTCAACTAAACCTTGCAATTTTTCGGATTGCATCACTATATTATTCAAAAAATGCTTTATAAAGTCAAAAATTTAAAGAAGACCTATTTTTGCTACAGACTAACACTTAATAGGGTGTGTGCGAATATTTAACACAGACTATTTTAGGTGATGATGCTGAAAATCTTAGTATTATTTTATTCAATGTATGGTCATGTATATAGATTGGCTGAAGCTGTAGCAGAAGGTATCAAGCAAGCGGGTGCAGAACCAGTTCTTCGTCGTGTTCCGGAACTAGTTCCAGAGCATATACTTGAAAAATCTGGTGCAAAAGCAGCCCAACAAGCTTTTGAACATGTTCCTATTGCAACCATAGAGGAGTTACCTGAATATGATGCAATAATCTTTGGAACCCCTGCACGTTTTGGCAATATGTGTTCACAGATGAGGAATTTCTTAGATCAAACAGGTGGTTTATGGGCTAAGAAAACATTTGTCGGAAAAGTTGGAAGTGTTTTTACTAGCACAAATACACAACATGGAGGGCAAGAATCTACAATTTTAAGCTTTCATACAACACTTTTGCACTTAGGAATGGTGATAGTAGGACTTCCTTACATCTTTGAAGGTCAAGCAAGAATAGATGAAATAACAGGTGGTTCTCCTTATGGAGCTTCAACTATTGTAGGTAATGATGGATCAAGAACAGCTAGCGAAAACGAACTTGCAGGTGCTCGATTCCAAGGTGAATGGGTTACAGGAATAGCTAGTAAGCTAAAAGACTAATCCTTTTCTTTTTATTAGATATTCTTTTCCATGACCCACAAGTGATGCCATAATTTGAATCCATTCCTCTCACAGAATTCTGATAGTTTTTTATTTCTATCAAAAGTTATTCTGTAATATTCCTTCCTTCTATATGGATAAAGGTTAATAAGAAACTCTTTAACGTAATTTACATCGGTACAAAGAAACGGTCTGCACCCTGAGAAATCTGGACTAAACCTTCCGTAAACCTTCAGATCCTTATCGATGAATAAACCCAAAGGAATTGACCCCTCATAATCCTCTGTTATTTTTACATTCAGATGATTTTTCAATTCATCTCTGTTTATAGAAGGAAAAGCTGTAATTATAGTTTCATAATCCTCAGTAGATAGAATTATCATATCAGAGGAATCAGTTGGAATTATCTCTTTCTCTATTATCTTAACTAAATTCTTTTCAATCAAATAGTGCCAAGATTGAAACGATAAGTTATAACCGTTTTTCTTGTAAAGTGAAATAGCTACTTCATTTTTTGTCTCTACGTATAATCCTATTTTCCTTACATCCCTCTCCTTGAAATATGAATCCGCATATTTCATTAGCTTGAAACCATAACCCTTCCCTCTTTCCGATCCTTTTACTGCAATACGAGCTAGATGTCCATAATCCTCCATTGCTCTTAACATAAGATATCCAACTAAATTTTTCTGAGCAAATAATCCAATGAACCCATCTGATTCCAACCATCTCAGAAAATCTTTCTTCTCAATTTTGTCTTCCAAAAAAGATTCAGTATCAATGGTATGATATGATCTCCAATCTCCTTCTGTAATATTCCTGAATTCCAACATTAGATTAATATTATAAAATAACTTAATAAGAATTTTTTCAAACAAGTTTGTTAAGGTTTAGCCAACTTCAAATTGAATTCCCATTTCATCTTCAGCCAGTTCTACGACTAAATGATAAAGCTGTTTGTATATTGCGTAATATTCAGAACCTTTGTTGGTATTTCTATAAATGAATTTTGGACGTTTTTCTGTATTTTCGTATTTTACAATTAATCCGCGTGCTAACATGAAATGGATCAATCCCTTTGCTCGATCTAAGGGTATATTTGCTCTTCTAGCTATCTGTGAAATCCCTGCTTCAGTATAAAATTGCAGAACTTCCAAAATATCTGCATAAATATCGTATCTGGTTCTATTTATTATTGACATTAAACCAACCTTGTTTGAGCCATTATTCTTGTTAAATAATAAAAAGTTTGAGTCCCATAAACCCGGGACTCGTTTTTCATTTGAAGAAAGTAAGGTGATTTTTAGTTTTCAGTATATTTGGCAGATGGGTCTGCTTCTATTTTTCCTGCTTTAACTACACCAGCTCGTACTTTGGAACCTAATTCTACTTCATCTGCTATTATATCTTCAACTCTTGCTCCCCTTTCTACTATTACAGTACCTCCAATTAGTTTACCTCTTACACGAGAGTTTTGACCAATATTTATCAGCTCACCTTTTGCTATTTCACAGTTCAATCCACCGCTTAATTTCAGTTCTTTAGTTTCAATTTCATCTCCAGAGAGAGAACCACTCACAACTAAATTTCCGTCTAATTGCAGGAATCCACTTGAACTGCATGAACCACTAACTGTGATATTACTTCCAGTAACATCTGATCCAAGAACAAGGGAACCACTAACTTTTGCTTCTTGAAGTTTTGAATTATCTCCTATTCCTACTGATCCACTCACATTAAGTTTTTCAACACTAGATTCATCCCCTAATTTGCAGCTACCACTGATTGCTATTTTTGTTGCTTCACAACTATTTTCACATTTGTATGAACCACTAATTGATAATTTTTCTTTGATTTGTGCAGATTTTGTTTTTGCTGATCCACTTACATCAGTTTTATTAGTTATTAAATCATTACAAACAAAAGAACCACCGATTTCAATTTCAGGGCAATCTAGGGTTCCATCTATTTTAGCAGAACCTGATACTTCTAATTCTTCTAAAATTACAGCATCTCCTCCTATTTTCAGGGAACCTCCTATCTCAACCTCTTTTGCATTAAGGTTCATTTCATGCTTAGCTGATCCACTCACATCATAATTTTCAAGATTAGCGTCACCATAAACAACACATGCTCCCATGATTTTCACATTTGGGCAATCAAAGTCTTTTGCGACTTCCAATGCACCATCAATTGAGGTTTCTTCTGCTTTAAGTGATCCTCCAACTATAAGCTTGGAACTTCCTCCTCTTCCACCATTCCTAACATTGACTCTTTTAGCAAAGACATCACCTTCGATTTCAAGATAACCGTCTTTGTGCATTATCTCTTGAACTTCAATTGAACCATTTAGAAGTACGTCTCCTTTGCTGATAAGATTTCCAGTTATTACTAGCTTATCAACTTTAGATGATACATTAATTGTTGCTCCATCAAAAGCCTCAAGATCGCCATCTACATTGCTCAATTCAATAGTTTCATCCTCTTTAACTACAACTTTATCCATTTTTAATCACCAAGTTATTTTCATACTACAATATCTTGTTAGTATTTAAAAAGAAAAATCACAAGTTGTGACCAATAGAAGTGGTTTTTTAATCTGTTTGTGCAATAACTGAATCAGGTTGTTGCATTATTTTTTCTTCCCAGAGTCTTCGCATTTCTTCGCTTGTTTTCAGAAGATCATCTAATTTACCTTGAGCTTCTATCTTACCATCTTTCATTACAATTACGTTATCTGCTCTCTTTAGAGCAATAGGTCTGTGAGAAACAGCAAGACATGTAGCCCCCTCTTTTGCAAAAACCCTTTTCCATAAGATTTGCTCTGTTTCAACATCAAGAGCACTAGACAAATCATCAAAAATAAGAATTTCAGATTCTCTTGCAAACATTCTAGCAGCAGCTAAACGTTGTCTTTGACCACCTGACAGTTTAACTCCTTTTGGTCCTATTAGCGTATCTAATCCTTTATCAAAATCCTTCACTTCTTTCTCAATCACAGCTAATTTGATTGATCCTTCTACATCTACTGATTCTTCAGGTAATCCCATGAGGATATTTTCTTTGATTGTTTCGCTGAACAGACGTGGTACCTGAGAAGTGTATGCAGTTCGAGGAGGAACAAAGAATTCTTCAGGTTTATCAATAGCCTGATTATTCCAATATAAGGAACCGTCATCTTTAGGTAATAAACCAAGTAGCGTTCTCAGAAGAGTAGTTTTTCCTGACCCTATTCTTCCAGTGATTACTGTAAATGTTCCTCTCATAATTGTAATATTGATGTTCTTTATTCCTTTATCCGAATTTGGATGTGTGTAAGATAATTTTCTAGCATCGAATCTTACTAGTTTGTCTGCTTCATTTAGTTTCAAAGGTTGTATTGGTGGAAAATCATCCTTGATATAGATGGGACCATGCCTAACCAGATCAAATTCAGTTACAGCTGGATCCGATCCTGTAATAAGCTTAAACATTCTATCAAGGGATACCTTAGTTCGTATATATCTTGGAATCATATCACCAAGATCCCACACAAACTCGCCTAAAGCCCCAAGTACTCCAACAAAGAACGCTAAATCACCAACGGAAAATAAATTGTTGCTCAAGTTGTTTCCAACTAAAAGGAGGATGATTCCTATGCATAGATAGATAGTTACATAATATATCCCATGAATTACTCGGTGGAAGAATTCATCCTTAACTTCAGCTATACGTCTTTTTTCATTTATCCCTCTGAAGTAATCTAATACATTCTCCTCCGCTGTTGCTACTTTGATTGCCTGAACTGACCTGAAAATTTCTCCTATCGTTCTGGTCACTGCACCTGCTGCTTTTCTACGCTGTTTTCTCAATCTTGTAAAAATAGGTCTTGTGAAATACACTAAAACCATCATTAAAGTGAAGGGTACACTAACATAAACAGTAATTCTCCAATCAATTCCCTGCATGATATAGAAAGACAATCCAGTGAATACTCCAAGACTAAATATTGAGGTGAGATGATAAACAAACCACATTACTTCATCTATATCTCCTCTAAATCTTGAAACTGCTTCTCCTGGGGAATCTGGCAATGCTGCAGCTCCAGGTTTCTTGAAAATTCCTCTTAACATATTTCTTCTAAGCAAAACACTACCAGATAGAAAGAATACCCACATTGTGAAAACGAATACAAGGTCTCCTACTAATCTTAATATCATAGTTAAGGGGAGGATTAAAAGCACTAGTATCCAAATGTTGATACCTATCCCCCAACCAGTTGCTCCTTCAATCTGGTTGAAAATCTCTCTTGCTACAAAGCTAGCTACAAGTGGCTGTAAGAAGAATAAGACATCTGAAAGGAATCCTGCAAATACTAATCCTGGTTTGTAGCGTATTAACTCCCAAGCTAATCCTAGAATCTTCATTTTAACAACTCCTCTATTTCTCCCGTCTGAAGCAGATGATAAAACTTAGAATCGGTATCTTTTTCTAAATCTTCTCTTTTACCATATTCTAGTATGTTTCCTTTATCAATAATTAAAATTTCATCTACCTTCTGAAGAGTAGATAATCTATGTGCAATAACTATGCCAGTTCTATTAATGAGTAATTTCTCAATTGCTCTTTCAAGTAAATTTTCTGTAACTGGATCTAATCTTGATGATGCTTCATCTAAAACCACTAAATTTGGACTTTTTATGAATACGCGGGCAAGGGCTAGAAGCTGAGCTTCTCCTGCAGAAATTCCATGCTCACTTGAAGAAATGATAGTATCCAATCCCTTAGGTAATTTATCAAACCAATCCCCAAGTCCTATATCTAATAGAATGGATTCAATTCTTTGATCTGGTATTCTTTTATCAAATAAAGAGATATTCTCTCTAACAGAAGCTTGGAATAATTCAACATTTTGAGTAACATAAGAAATTTTGTCTCTTAAGTCATCTAGAGCGATATCATCAACAGCAACATCATTTAACCTGATACTTCCATTATCTGGTTTGATATTATATAAGCGAAACAATAATCTAGAAATAGTTGTTTTTCCACTTCCTGTATGACCTACAATACCTAAGATTTTTCCCGGTTCTAATCTGAAAGATATGTTGTTTAGAACATATTCGTCTTCTAGATAAGCAAAACTCAAATCATTAAACTCTATTGCAATGGGACCTGGAGTAATCTTCTCTGTCCCATTATCTTCAATCTTTGTTTCAATCTGGAACAATTTATTTATTCTATCGATGGATGCTCCAGCTTTCTGAAGATTTTGCATTTGTCTTGTGATAACAAAAATGGGTCTTAGTAGTATTCCTGCATAAATCTGGACTAAAAAAATTGTTCCCAAAGTTATAATCCCTTTATCAAAGAGTGGAATACTTGGTGCAAATACTAGAGTACTTATCAGTGCTATAATTCCCCAAATTGTGATTACAAATAGCTGATCTCTCACTAATGCTCTGTGAAAAGTTTTATAGTGTATTCTTGAGTGATGAAAGAATTTACGCATTGCATTGCTTACCCCTCCATTTGCTCTAATGTCTTCAACTGCACTTAAATTCTCTTCAATCGTTCCAAACATATCTGCGCTAGCTTCTCTTTGTTTCTCCCAGAATTTAATGGAAAAATTTCTCATTTTATACATTACAATTATTGCAAAGAGCGTGAAAGCTGTAAATGACAATCCTAGGGTCCAATGTTTAACAAAGAATGTTACTAAAACTCCAACAATGAGAAGTAGCGAAGTAACCAATTGTATTGAAAACTGTGACAAAAATTGTGCTAAAGTGTTTATATCTCCATCAATTTTTTCTATCATCTCTCCCGGTTTGTGTTCATTATGAAATGTCATATCCAGATTTACACAATGTTCTGTTAAGTCAGATCTTAACATGTTTGTTGAAGACCATGAGAGATTTTGACCAACATAAACAGAAAATAGTGAAACTGTTTGCTGAATAAACATTAGAATGATATATACAGAAGCAAGAAAAATCAACGCAGGAAAAATAGTCTCGTTATCAGTAAACAACCTTAAAATGGCTCTGAAAAAACCACTTAAATCCTCTAAAGACGAATCTTGGATTGCTAGATTTATGTAGTTTTCAATTATTAGGGGAGTAACAACCAATAAAACGGTTCCACTGGCCAATAGAAAAGCTAACAATAACACTCTTCTCTTGAAAGGTGCTAGGTACTTCTTTTGTACCTCCCAGTATTTTTGAAGTGGAATTTTCATGGTCTTGGTTATCCGACCAATGAGAATTTATAAATTTAATTGAAAACGTTTGAAAATAAAAAAAGAGCTCTTGCTGATGCTAGAGTTTATTCTGCTGGTAAACGTGGTCTCATAGTCAAATAGAGAAAACTACCAAACAAAGGAACGCAAAACAGAGTAAAGAGTTTCAGATTTTTCCACTCTCTTCTCTTCATGTCGCTCCAAATGATTATTGGAAAGAATAAGGTTAGCAATGCAAAATCTATTGTCATAACCTGTATAAGTCTAACATTTAGAAAGCTATTTACAAACACTCCCCATTTTCCATAAATGCTAGTTGCAATTATTCCATACATCGCGATAGCTCTACCTAGTTCTGACAAGATAATACCTAAAATGCGTGAATCAATAATTTTGATGAATAACGTTTTCTTAGTCTTGGGTTTCTTTTTCTTTACTCCTCTTAATGCAAAATATGGCATCATTGCATACATTCCAAGTCCAAATGATGCTAATACAAAAGGCCAAGAAGGGACGAATCTCTCTCTATTTTCAATAAGAAGTATTACTGCGTAAAGCAAGGCCCAAACCCCTACTAACATGAAGATACTCCATTCTAGAGGATTGGTTTTTCCATATACTATGTCAAAATCGCCAAAACCAGGATCCCCCTCTTGTTTAGATGGTGCCCATATAAACATGTATAGAAGAGAACCAATCCACACTATTAGAAATAGTAAATTTGGACTTAGAAATTCTTTCCAAGGAACTTCTATATTTAATCTTGAGATAAGTTTTCCTTCTGTCGTAGTTTTATTTTCAATTTGCTCATTTTCTATATTTAAATTATCTTCACTCATACAATCTGCCTAGATTTATGTGTTAAAAGCTCTGTCTCCCGCATCCCCCAATCCTGGTACTATATACCCTTTTTCGTTCAAGATTGGATCGATAGCTCCGGCAAGAATTAAAACTTCAGGATAATGCTCTAATATTCTTTCAATACCAAATTTAGCTGCTATCGCACAAAGAATAATAATTTTCTTTGGTTTTTGATTTTCCAATTGTTTAAGTAAGAAGAGCATAGTTGACCCGCTTGCTAACATTGGATCAACAATAATTGCTATTTTATCTTCCACAAAAGGTATGTTTGTATATGTACAATCAATTCTGAAATCTGTTCCATCTGTTTCTAACATTTTCCCTCTCGCAGTTGAGATTACTCCTAATGCTGCATCAGGAAGGAATTCCAATACTCCATCTGACATGGGTAAAGCTGCTCTCAGAATGGATATAATTACTATGTCGTCTTTGTGTTCATCAAAATTTGCTTTTCCTAACGGGGTCTCAACTAATGAAGTTTTTATGTCTAAATACTTGGAAGCTTCATAAGCAAGAAAATTACCTATGCGTTTGAGGGTTATTCTGAATGAAGCAGGAGGTGTTTGTTTATTTCTCAGTTTCCCTATTGCTTCAGAAATTAAAAAACTTGTTTCACTAGCATT
>JAGLTP010000342.1 GCA_023135215.1 Candidatus Heimdallarchaeota archaeon | reverse complement strand
TTCAATATAGCCTTGCCTGGCTAGCTTACGAAGAGTGTTTTCAACAAAATACTCTTTCATTTTACCTGTTACAACTAGCTTCTCTTTTATTTTCTCAGTTTTAATTGGTTCGTTTGATTTTTCTTCAATTAGCCCAATAATTGTACCAAGTACAGCTAATTCACCTTTTTCTAATTCTGATGGAGCATAGAAATTAGAACGTAAACAATACCATCTCTCTCCTTCAATATCATACTCTATTACTTCTAATCCAAGAACCTCAACAAATCTCTTATATTCTTCGAGCGTATCTCTCAGAGTATTAATGTCAAACCTGGTTGCTAGTAGCAAATCCATCTCTGAACAACCGAACACCATTGTTTTCTCTTTAATCCATTTCCTGGATAAAATAGTTGTGAGTTCTTTGAAAAGTTCTCCCTTATCCGAATCAGCTATTGTAGCAGGGAGTTTGATAACATCCTTTTCATCATCTTCTTCATGAGAAGAAAACTCCTCTTGAGGTGGCTCTTCCATTAGATTTCACCTTCTTTTTATTTTTTTGCTGGTGATAGTAAAACTGAACTTGAAACTCCCTCGATTTGATCTTCATCAGTAAGCTCTTCAAAGAGCAATTTATCTCCCTCATGAATGACTTGTATTTTTTTTTCACTAATCATCCTTGATAGAAGCTCAGCTTCTATTGATGATAACATCACATTAAGTGCTTCACGATTAAACGTTTTCCCTACAAATTTATCATAAACATCTCTTTCAATACTCATATAATCACTTTTGCTAAAAATAATATTCTTCAATGGAATGACATATTCCTTATTTTTGGATATAAAACTTTCAAGTTCTGATTCTGATTCCAAATGGATTTCATCGTTTTCAAGAAATGTTCCTATATCAGTTATAGGAATAGAAGTCTCCCCTTCTACAGTAAAAACAGCTTGACTTAATTTTGAAACCAGAAATGCGAATTTTTCTAATCTCTTCTCTGGATACAATAATTGTTCTAGATAACTTTTTTCTCTTAGTTCACTCATATCAATGAAATCACTATAGAGAGCTGAATCAATCAGATTTTCTTTTAGATTCTTAAGATATAGATATGCATCGGAAATTCTTACTCTGTCATCTTCTGACTCTTGAACCCCTACAATCTTTTTTACCTTTAGAGATCTCGAATATTTTTTCTCAAGTTCGAATAGTGTTTGGAATACAACTTCGGCCCAATTACTAATTTCATCAACTCTAGAACCTCCAGAGATCTTTCCATCATTTGCTAAATCGTGATCTGTCATTCTCTCACCTCTGTTTAGTAACTTTGCATTCAATCAATACTTTGTGAGAGAATTCTTTCGAAAGATCAACATCATCTAACATAGGAGTTATTAGGATAAATTGTGGAATAATCAATCTGTTCTCCTTTGCTAAATTATAAGTAGCTAGAGCCATTGAAAACGCAAGTGCTCTATTTCTTTTATCTAGTTTTTGAGTGAATTCATCTATTGCATGAATAGGTGAATGGTTAATCATATGAAGTGCTAGAATTATTGCTTGAGCAATTAGTGTTTTTTCTCCCCCCGATAATTGACGATAGCTTCTCTTATCTCCTTTTGTTTCAGCTTCTATTATCAATTCTGCGTTCCTTTCTTCATTGTAATTTGTAATCTTAACTGACATTGTATCAAAAGTTTCCCGCAGCAACAAATTCAACATTCGATTTAAATGGGTGACAATATTATACAATCCTCCTTCCCATTCATCAATTCGTTTTTCTAAATCCTTTTTAAGATTCTTCAAATGAATCTTATTTGATTGAGCTTCTTTTTCTAATTCCTCTACTATCTTTTTCTGATTTTCAACACTTTCTGATGTTATATCTGGAGTAATCTCTAACAATTCCAATTGCCCTTTAATCATATTATATTCTGTGAATATTTCTACTCTATCTTCCCTTATTTCTTCAGGAGTTTCTCCTTTTTCTTTTGCTAGCTTAAGCAATTGTTTGCTTCTAGTTTTAAGTTCTTCTACTTCCATCGATAGAAGATCTATATGCTTGAGTATTTTCTCTCTTTTAGTTCTGAGGTTTTGAAGATTCTGAGATACTGTATTTATCTTCTGTTTCTCTTTGTCAATAATACCTTGTTGTTTTTTTAGTTCCTTCTCTGCTTTTACTAATTCATTGTCTAGAATTGTAATCTTCTCTTCTAGTTTGGTATTTTCATCACTCTCAACTTCATATTGTGTTTCAAATTCAGTTTTCAGATTCTCTAATTTGAGAAATTCTTTTTCTAATTCATCTTGAGTTGCAGTCCAAGGTTTAAGTTTAGATACCATCTCTCTTTGATAGACCTCTAGTGATGAAATGTATATACTGTATTCTTGCTCTTTGTTTTTTAGATTTTCAGCTTTTCTGTATAAGTTATCTAACTGTTCTCTAATTCTCTCTATAGATTGGTATTTGTCTAAATCCACTCCTAGCTTCACGTTATATGGTTGTGGAGGTCTTCCAAAAGCTTCCAAAGAAAGATAAAAACTTAATCCATCTGTAGTTAGAATATTAGCTTTTGATTGTCTAGCAAAATCAGTTAGAATATTAGGAGATAGATGAGGTAATGCTAGAATTATTTTGCAGAATTTTCGCAGGAACATCTTTACTTGAGGAGGAACTTCTACTAGATTCACAGCAAAATCAATAACGCCATCTGGTTTCTTATCTAATTTCTGACTGAACAAATACTCAGGTTTAGGTCCTTCCTTTTCTTCCAAAATCCTACCTACAGTTATATTAGGTTTATACTGAAAAAATATCTCGTCATAAATTCTCTTTGCTTCTTCATAAGCATCTTGAGATGTAGCAACAAAACTATAGAGATATTTGCCAATTGCAGATTTTATAACATTCTCATACTCTTGGAATCCAGACTTAATCTCTAATACTTCATATAAGGGACCAATGATCTCATCCTTGAAGCTAGATGTTCTAATCCTTTCCTTGTATGTAATTGTATTTTTAATGAGATTTCTTTCATAGTTGCTTAAGTTACCATAAATCTCTGATCTCTCATCGATTCTCTTCTTTATTGATTCTTCTTCCTTTATACTGTTTTCCAATTCAAAAACTAATGATTCTTTTTGAAAAGTTAGTGCTTTCAGTTTAGATTTTAAATTATCTAGTTCTTCTTGCAATTGAATTTTCTTTTCCAATCCCTCACTTGTATTAAGGGTTTTGAAATCTTTAATTTGCTTAACAATCTCTGATATTCTTTCT
>JAGLTP010000341.1 GCA_023135215.1 Candidatus Heimdallarchaeota archaeon | reverse complement strand
AGTGTAATCTTATGGAGGAAGATGAAATAGTTTTCATGTCTCTTAATTTAGCAGTTCAAGAACTTCCTGAAATAGAATTTCCACAAGGAATAGACACTATTCTCTTGAAAGATGCTGCTGATAATGACCTGTATACTTGTTTCTACGATTCCTTTAGCGAAAGTGGAGATAGGAATTTTCTCTCTGAAACAGATGAAGAAAGAAAAGAATATTTCGAAGAACATTTTGATAAGGAAGACGAAATGATAGATGATACTTCAATAGTGCTTGTTGAAGGAACCAAATTCATAGGTTTTACTCTCGTTAAACCTACTCATGGAGAAGGAAATGGTCATTTGTGGATTATGGGTGTCATTCCTGAATACCGAGGACGCCAACTAGGTTCTAAACTACTAAATCATGCGATTGATTCACTCAAAAAATCAGGATATAAAACTATGAGTCTTGTCGTCGACAGCGCTAACGAAGCTGCTTTAAAGCTATATGAGAAATACAATTTTGTCAAAAGATGGAAACGTATAACTCATGCTTGGAAGAAAGAATAGAAAAAAGAAGAAATAAAGAGTGAGTATGAATCTTTCTTTAAGTGCTTTCATCACTTCTTGGTGAAGTAGGTTTTTTTGTCTCTCTTAGCATAATAGGCTTTTTACGAAGCTCAGATAGAATTGAAATAACACTTGTTAAAAGCTCAACAACTGAATTCCCAGTAAAGATCAATTTCTTATCTTTTGCTGCTTCTTTTGCTGGTTTTGTAAATCTTTCTAGTCTTTCTTTCTCATATGCGGCATAAAAAACCACAGGAATAGCTTTTATTGATTCTGGGTATTCTTTTGATTGATTTATTCTTTGCTTATATCTCTTCCAACATCTCTCTGCATAAATTAATTAATTTCTCAAACAGCTTTGTGTCAAATTTCTTACTAGTTATTGATTTATAATTGTCTTTGTTAATCCTTACAGGAATTTTCAAAGCAGAAGTTATTTTGTACATTTCTTCTATTTTCTCAAATTTTGATTCATCTACTTCTTCTAACACATCCACTATGTTTTTTTCAAGAAATAACCTAATTTCTTCTACTAGAGAGAAGAACGTTGGTCTAAAAGAACCTAAGTCCCAGTGAAAAATAAAACGTTTAAGTAATTTCTGAAAAGAAGCTAATTTCTCTTCTTCTTTTATTTTTTCCTTACGTTTTCCACTGAAATAATCAAACGCTCGAATAAATCCTTGTCCTGCAAGTATCACTATCAAAGCAATTGAAATATCCTTAGCTATAAACTTATTGAGTATATAAGAAAGTATTAGCAAAATTATTGCACCACATAAGAATGTAACTAACATTATTATGAAAATGGTATTTCTTTTACTTTTCATCTTTAAGAAAAGTTTTTCTCTCCTTTCATTTAGCATTTTTTTCATCTCCTTTTCTTTAACATTTCTATTTTAAGGATTCTAGGTAGTTATCTGTGAAATCGATTTCTAGTTCTATCCACATTGGTAAATGGTCTGACATTTGCCAAGTTCTCCATCTTTTCAGATAGTAATCGTTCATTCTTTCTTCATCTTGGGGATCACTGTGTTTTTCAAAGTCTCTCCTATATTTCCTAATGAATAACTCTGCTTCATCATCTCGGAAAACTGATTCATAGAAATGAAAGATTCCTCCTTTATTTCCAAATCTTACTTTTCCTTCTTCTGCATGCAACGCAATCTGATCATAATGTTTTTCGCTGAATGGTGTACTAGGTTTATCCCATATGCAATCTGGTATCT
>JAGLTP010000340.1 GCA_023135215.1 Candidatus Heimdallarchaeota archaeon | reverse complement strand
GTGTTAGTTGCAAATAGAGGAGAAATTGCTATACGCATAATTAGAGCTTGTCGTTCACTAAACTTCAAAGCTGTTGCACTTTTCGCTGAAGATGACACAAATGCACTACACGTTAAAATGGCAGACGAAGCATACTGTTTAGGTAAAGGCACAGTTCAAGAAACATATCTCAATATTGATAAAATAATTGACATTGCAAAGGATTCTGGTTCCAATGCGATTCATCCTGGTTATGGATTTCTTAGTGAAAACTCTCTTCTTGCAGAGAAAACAATCAAAAACAAACTTGTTTTCATCGGTCCCAAACCAAAAGTAATAGACCAATTAGGGGATAAGATGGAAGCAAAGAGGATAGCAAAAGAGGTGGATATTCCTCTAGTTCCTGGATCAGAAGGGTATATTTCTACGTTTGAAGAAGCTAAAGAGGTAGCTGAAGAGATAGGATATCCTTTGATGATCAAAGCAGCTTTTGGAGGGGGAGGTAAAGGGATGGAAGTTGTTAAATCACCATCTACATTGGAAATAAGTCTTTTAGGATGTCAAACCGTATCTGAAAGATTCTTCGGCAGAAAAGAAGTCTTTATTGAGAAATTTATCACAAATCCTCGACATATAGAAATTCAATTTCTTGCAGATAATTTTGGAAATGTTATTCATTTGGGAGATCGAGAATGCTCTATCCAAAGATCTCATCAAAAAATCATAGAAGAAGCTCCTTCATTTTTAGATGATAATATTCGAAACGAGTTAGGAGAGAAGGTTTGTTCATTAGCGAAGAAAATATCCTATCAGAATGCAGGAACAGCTGAATTCCTTTGGAAAGATAATTATCTTTATTTCAATGAAGTGAATCCCAGAATTCAAGTTGAGCATCCCGTAACTGAAATGATTACGGGTATAGATTTAGTTGTGCAACAATTAAAAATAGCAAACAATGAGAAACTAGCCTTTAAACAGGAAGATATAACCTTTAGAGGACATGCAATAGAATTTCGAATAAATGCTGAAGATCCTCTTAAATCATTTTATCCACAATCAGGAACTGTTACTGGATTGAGTATTCCTGGTGGTAATTCAGTTAGATTCGACACAGCTCTTTATTCTACATATAAGCTTCCTAATAGCTATGATTCTCTTATTGGTAAATTGATTGTTTGGGGAGAAAATAGGAGGGAAGTAATAGAAAAATCTCGACATGCACTCCAAGAGTTAACAATCACTGGAATCACCACAAATATAGCACTACATAAAGCGATACTTGAAACTCCTGAATTTCTATCCAGAGAGATTACCACTGATTTTCTTGAGATTAGTAAGATTCAAGAAATCCTTGACTATTATGATAAAATGAAACTTGCAGCTGTTTTTCGAATTTATGAACAAAACAAGGACAAGATTCCTTCCATTTTAAATGATTTAAGAAGAAGAAACATGGATTATAATAGATGGAAAGAACAAAGTAAATTTGAGCAGCAACGTAAGTATCCCTGATTTTTTGAGGATTTAACATGAAAAAGAAAGTTACATTTCAAGGAAGAGAGTACATTGTAGAGGTTCTTAAAGATGGAAATATCTCTGTTGATGGAAAAATATTTACAACTACAATCACTCAAGGAATTCAGAAAATCTACAAGGTTTTAGTTGATGAGCACACTTTCACAATAGAAGTAACTGGTAAAGATATTTTTGTAGATGGAGAAGAATCTTCTCTTTTAGTTAAACCCCATATCGAAATCCAATCCAAGCTATTGAAAAAACAGCAAGAAGGAAAAAAGAAAATAATTGCGCCCATCCCAGGAAAAATCATTCAAATTCTGGTTAGACAAGGGGATAAAGTTTCAAGAAATCAAGAATTACTTATCTTAGAAGCAATGAAAATGAGAAATCGTATTTTTTCGCCAATTGATGGAAAAATAACACAAATACATGTTAAGAAAGAAGAAAATGTCTCTCAAGATCAAACCTTAATTGAGATAGAAGGATAGAATTAGAGTGCTTCTTTAAAAAAATCAATGATATAATTTTTCATATAATCAAAATCCTCTTGTTTTGAGAAATTATGATTCGCTCCTTCTACAATCTTGAAGTCTTTATCCAACTCTGACGGTATCTTTTCATATAGTTTCTGAACCTCTTTTTCAGATAATACTTCATCCTT
>JAGLTP010000034.1 GCA_023135215.1 Candidatus Heimdallarchaeota archaeon | reverse complement strand
GCCTGTATAAAACATAATAAACCTTGGGTATACGGTGGAGCAATAGAAACCTATGGAATGACAATGAATATCATTCCAAATAAGACACCATGTTTTAGATGCGCAATCCATGATCTTCCCGATGCGGGACTCCTACCAACTTGTGATACTGTTGGAGTATTAAATTCGATACCAACTATTATTTCATCGATACAAAGTACTGAAGCGATAAAGATTCTCCTAAAAAAAGATGTCAATAAAGATCTCTTAATATATGATGTTTGGAGTCATGATTTTCAAAAAATAAGGATTAAAAAGAAGAAACATTGTGAATGTTGTGGTAAACATAATTATGAGTTTTTAAATGCCAAAAAAAAAGAAACGATGATTTCTTTATGTGGACGAGGGGCAATCCAGATTATTCCAGCTAAAAGCATGAAAATTTCGTTTGAAGAACTAGCTAAAAAACTACAAAAATTAGGTGAAGTGGAAAATCGTGAGATAATTCTTAGATTCAGGATCCCTAAGTATGAACTCAATGTGTTTAGGAATGGTAGAACAATTATTATTGGTACAAATGACAAGAAGATTGCAAAATCGCTTTATGCAAAATATATTGGCTTATGAAAAAGAATAGGGGTATCAAGGCTGTAGGTTTGCTTTCGGGTGGTTTAGATAGTACTCTTGCTGTTAAACTTATGATTGATCAAGGTGTAGAGGTTCATGTTCTTAATTTTGTTACTCCTTTTTGTACGTGTACTCGTAAAGGATGTAAACATGAGGCGAGTCGGGTTGCAGAGCTTTTCAATGTTCCTGTAAAAATAATTTCAGCAGGAAGAACATATATTGAGATGATAAAAAATCCGAAACATGGGTATGGCAAAAATATGAATCCCTGTATTGATTGTCGAATATTTTTGTTTCAAAAAGCAAAAAAATACATGAAGGAGATCGGCGCTCGTTTTATTATTACAGGTGAAGTGCTTGGTCAACGACCGATGTCCCAACATAAAAAAGCGCTCAATATAATTGAAAAAGAATCTGAAACGGAAGGACTTGTCGTAAGACCATTATCAGCTAAGCTTTTTCCTCCAACAATACCTGAAGAAAAGAAATGGATTGATAGAGAAAAACTACTATCTATTCAGGGGAGACGACGCATTCCTCAGATGGAACTTGCAAAGGAATTTGGAATTAATGACTATCCCTGTCCTGCTGGTGGATGCAGACTGACAGATCCTGGATTTGCTAAAAGACTACGAGAAGCATTTGAACACGA
>JAGLTP010000339.1 GCA_023135215.1 Candidatus Heimdallarchaeota archaeon | reverse complement strand
GGATTATATTTTTTTGAATTATCTAGTGAATTGACTGCACCCCATGGAACTGTCAACTGGCACTTAAGAAAATTAGAAGAAGCAAATTTAATTAAATCTACTAAATTCGGAGGGAAAAGAATCTATTTTTCCAGAACACTTCGTTCTGAAGAGGTTGAGAAAGCTTTTGTTGTTTTAAAACACTCAACAGCAAGGAAGATTTTCATTCACATTATAAACAACGAAGAATGTCATCAAACTCTAATTGCTAGAGCACTCAATGTTCATCATGACACGATACGTCACCACACCCTCCGCATGGAATCAGCGAATTTAGTTGAAAGCTTCAAAGATGGACGTAAAACTTGTTATAGACTTGGGGAAATTGGATTGAAAATTCAGGAAGAGAGTATTAACACTATTTCAAATACTTATGTGGCAGCTCTAATGGATATTCTAGAAGAAAATTGTCTTCATCCTGAAATAGAAGAAGTTACAAAAAATCATCTAACTATTAGAATAGAATGTCCAGGAAAAGAAGATGCAACGTTCAGCATTTCTCTTTCTCAATGGACCTTTGATGAAGAATGGGAGGATGAAGTTACTTCACAGGAAGAGAAAAAAGCAGTAGAAGAAACTTAGATTGTTTCCAATTTAGTTTCGATATTTTTTGTTGTTATTCCATTAGTTTTAATTTCTTTGATTCTGATACTTTTATAAGTATATAATTCTCCCTAATCCATGGAGTGTTGGAAATGAGTTCTAAAAAGAAAACGACAACTAGTAAAAGCACAAAACCTACTAAAGGGGATTTGAAGTCAATTTCAAAAAAAATCAAAGATATAAAAGAGAACATTAGTAAAGTAATCGTTGGTCAAAAAGAAGTAGTTGAAGCATTAATTGCAGCAGTACTAATAGATGGTCATGTCCTTCTTGAAGGTGTTCCAGGAATTGCAAAAACATTAATGGTAAGGTCTCTTTCCTGTGCAATTTCCTCGGATTTCAAAAGAATACAATTTACTCCAGATTTAATGCCATCAGATGTTACAGGAGTTATGGCTTTTAAACCTGAAACTGGAGAATTTTACTTCAAACAAGGACCAGTTTTTACAAATATCTTACTAGCAGATGAAATAAATAGAGCTCCACCAAAGACACAAGCAGCTATGCTAGAAAGCATGCAAGAAAAACAAGTGTCTGTTGAGAAAAGAACTTATGAGCTTCCAAACCCTTTCCTTGTTTTTGCCACACAAAATCCAATTGAGCAGGAGGGAACTTATCCTCTACCAGAAGCTCAAATTGATCGTTTTGCTTTTAAAGTTCTTGTCACTTATCCTGATGAAGATGAAGAAGTAGAGATTGTTAACAGGTTTACAGGAGAGTATGATTCTTATGATAAACTGAAGGACATCAAACCGATTCTTTCAGCAGAAGAAGCCATTACATTACAAAAGGCTGTCAGGAAAGAAGTAACAATCTCAGACGAACTTTCCAAATATATAGTAAGGATTGTTGGTCTTACTCGTGAGAGTGAAGAAGTAAGCATGGGTGCAAGTCCTAGAGCAAGTCTTTGGATGACTATTGCAGCGAAAGCATCAGCAGCTATGGAAGGCAGAACTTATGTGAATCCAGTGGATATACAAAAAATCGCTAAGAATGTTCTACGCCATCGAGTTATCATCAAACCTGAGTATGAATTTGATGGAACAACATCTGAAATAATAATTGACAGAATTCTTAAACATACACCCGCTCCAAGCATTCAAACATAGAGCCTGAGAAACATGAAGATGAATAGAAGGGTAATTTTCCTTTTAATCATAGGTATAGAGATAATTGCCTTAATTGTAATTAGTGGTTTTGTTCTTAACTCTAAGACCAATCTTGTTTCATTACAAACTCAAGCTCAAGTGGACGATTTAACTGTAGTTATCGATAGAGATCAGTATTATTACATTGATGATACAATGAAAACAAACGGATATCTTTATTGGGCTGAGCTTTCAGGAGGTAATTTGATTCTCTATGGAAATACTTCTGATATGTTTGAAATTGCTTTCTGGGATCAGATGGGTAATCTTACAGAGACTAATGATTATACCATGTATGATGACCGTATTGAGATAAGAGTTCGGACAACAGAACTCTATTATGAGATTAGAAGCAATTATTATCCTGATTATTTTCTAGATACTAATTTCATTGTCATATTTGACACATTTTGGGCACAATTCAGCTACCTTACACCTGAAAATGAAGAGAGATATGCTCCAATAAACTATCATAATAAACAAATAATTCCTGAAGGAGCAGGATTAGTTAGTTATGCTCCAACAGATGGTGCAATCATAGTAAAAGAGGGAGATTCCTTTG
>JAGLTP010000338.1 GCA_023135215.1 Candidatus Heimdallarchaeota archaeon | reverse complement strand
TAAAAACGCGAACGATTCCTCTTTTATTTTCAGGTATCTGATCTATAATTGGAAGAATTAGAATTTTAATTCCCTCCTGTTCTTGAAAATCTAAATTTTCTAGAAGGATTTGATCTATTTCTATATCATGAATAAATTCTGGAATGAATTTTTTAGCAAAAACTGGTATCTCCTTTAATTCATTGCTCATTATACTCATATATTGATTATATTTTCTATTTAAAAAAGTAACTGGATAATGCAACCATTACTCAATGATTTTAGCAACCATTTTATACTTTAACAAAAAGTACTCATAAATGAAAATCTTCCCAATAGCTTGCGAATCACTGGGAACTCGATCTTTTTGTCATTTAGTAATGACTGAATCAGTTAACATTCTAGTTGATCCAAGTGTTTCATTGGGACCGAAAAGATTTGGACTCAAACCCCATCCTATTGAAATTGCCACTTCTTGGATTTCAAGACAAACAATAATGGAAATCTCTCAACTAGCTGATGTTATTATTCAGACTCACTACCATGGTGATCATTTTACATTAAATTCTCCAAGGAAATATGAATTTTCGAATAAAGAGATTTTTAGAACTCTCTATAATCCCGAAGTAACAATTATAGCTAAAGACCATGAAAATAATATCAATTATAGACAGCAGCAAAGAGCAAAACAACTGTGGAAGAATAAGAAAATAAAAGTTTCAAAGGCTGATAATGGTCGTTATGAATTCGGGAGCACTCAAATTATCTTTTCACCTGCGGTTCCACATGGTGTTCAAGAAGCAAGTGTGTTTGTTGTAGAAGTTATGATTAAGGAAAATGATAAAAGCTATATTTTCACTTCAGATGTTTGTGGTCCATCTTCAAAAGAGGCTACAGACTTTATTATTGCTAATTCACCAGATATTGTAGCAGTTGATGGTGTTCCATTTTATCTCTCTAAATCGGAAGAATATATCGAAGAAGCTTTTCGAAATCTTTCTCAAATCACCGATGAGACTAGAGAAGTCTATATTGATCATCACTTCCTAAGAAGCTTAGAATGGGAGAATAAACTGCAAGAAAATCTCGGAAAAAAATTACCTACGTTTAGCAAATTAAGAAATCAAACACCTTTTCTTTTAGAAGCTCGAAGAAAACAATTACACAATGATGATCCTGTGAAAGAAGATTTCTATAATTCTTTCTATGTAGATGATTATTCCATCACCTATTTTGAAGAATTACTGCATAAGAGTGGATTTTATAATTACTGGAAAAAACTGAAAAAAGAAGTAAAGGAAGAGAATGCTAAACTCAGAAATATCTGAATCTGTTTTTGCTAGTACAAAAAAAATCTTTAAGTAAGAATCTCATATAAATTGATATGGGATTATTTTGATAGCTGAAGAATTCGATCTTCCAAATGAGTTTACACGATATCAACAATTTATTCGTGAAGATTATGAGAATTTCTTTCCAGTTTTCAAGAGTTATGAACTACAGGGATTAACATTTTTCCAATCAATAGTAAACGCCTCTGATGACTTAGCAAGTTCAGCTAGAACCCAAGAAAACAAGAAGATGATGTATAATCAAATTGCTATGATAGGTTATTTTCTTCTTTCACAATACAAAAAAGTTCTAACATTCCCAATACCTGAAACTAATTTTGAAACTGTGTATTATAGATTTAAATCTGCTAAATTCGTAGGTGATAAAACAACAGTTTCAGCTCTACTTGCTAGTTCTTTGGGGATGCTAGCTGAATTGAAGAAAACCAATCCAATGGTTCACAAAGCCTTTTCTGCTATCATGTCATTGGAAATAGCAACAAATAACTATGACAGCGTTTCAGTTCAGAAATATGCAAATCAGTTTAAGAATATGCTATTTGACACAGTATTGATTCAAGAATATCCTCTATTGACTATGCAAGTGGTAAGTGATTTAGCATACAGAGAATTCAGAACTGGTGACGCTGCATTTGTAGGTTGGTTAGAAATCTACAAGGAACTTGCTGAAGCTCTTAACATGGATACTAAAAGACTCGATTGCTATACTATGCTTGGTGGATTTTACAGATATAGAGGACTCCTGGAAGATGCACTTGAATACTATGAGAAAGCATTTGATATTGCAGAGAGGATAGGAAATAAAGAGTTTGTAGCATCTTTAATATCGAATCTTGCGGATTTAGAACATACAAGAGGTAATCTCGATAAAGCACTAGAATTATGTCGAGAGGGATTAAAAGATCCAGAAATTTCGAATTCAAAACCATCACTATATATTAACATGGGTGAAGTTTTGATTAAGAAAGAAGATTATAAATCAGCAATTGAGAATCTTGAAAAAGCAAACAAGCTGACAAATAATCAATCTCCAATTTCAAATCTCTTATATGGATTTGCTCTTACTAAATTGCCTGGTAAAGGAAATTTCAGCGAAGGAATTAAATACCTTGAAAAGGGAGGACATCTTAGTGAGCAAACAAAGAATCAGAGGTGGATTGCAGCTTATCATTTCTTGATGGGAAGAGTCTATCTGGATATTTATGATCTTTCTTCTGCTATTGATTCTTTGGAAAAATGCTACTCAATAGCTATAATAAGTGAGTTTCAATATGCATTATTATCACAATTATATTTAGCTCAAACATATCTCCATCGTTTCAGAATTTCACAATTAGATGATGATCTTTCCAAATCAGAGAAATATCTAGCTAATGTAATCACTATTTGTCAAGAACAAGATTTACAGATTCTAGCAGATGTAATATTCATCAGTGGTCAGATTTTAGTTGCTCTGAATGAAATCGTAGATGCTGAATTTCTTTTCAATCAAGCTAGAGATTTAGCGGAAGAATCTGATAATGAGTATCTAGCTCTAAAGTGTGATGACAGTATAAACAAAATCAGAACTAACGAAATAGGACAGCCAATGGAAACTATTTCAGAGATTACAGATATAGTCAACCAACTCTCAAGAAAATCTTATTTCAAAAAAACTGAATGCATACCTAGAATCTATTTTATCAATGTTTTCAC
>JAGLTP010000337.1 GCA_023135215.1 Candidatus Heimdallarchaeota archaeon | reverse complement strand
GAGTAGCAGTTACTGCAGAATCCAACCCCCCACTTAATCCAACTACTGCTCCATCTTTCCCAAGTTCTTTCATAGTATTTCTAATGAGAATCTCAATTTCCTTACAAACTTCTGGAATATCGATCTTGAGTTCTTGGAGTACTGAATACATTTGAAGTTGACCAGCTTTAATCAATGTTTTGTGAACAAATCAACACTATACTCTGATGAGATATTTAAAAAATTTAAATTGCTTAGTTTACATGTTTTTAGAAATCAAATTATATAATGAGGAAATTAACTACTTATGAAAGAATTTTGTTTGTTTTCCGTTTCACAATTTACTATGAATATTTTTCTCGTAATTCAGGAATCACATCATTTGCTATTTCTTCAAAGACTGGTACTTCTTCTTCAACCAAGGGGTAGGGTATAATAATTTCTGTGAAACCTAGGTCAAAACATCTTTCTACTAAATCTCTAATTCTTTCTTTAGATTCATAGAGAACCATTTCACTAAAATTATGTATTGCTTTAGTCTCATATAGTAAAAAGGAGCGTTTTAGTGTTTGAGTATCACGATTAATTTCTTTACAATATTTATCGAGTAGACTGTGTCGTTTTCTAATTGCTTCCATGCTCTCATCATTTGAAATAAGATCTCCTAAAGTATTCCATGTATCTGCATATTGTGCAGCTATTTTTAGCATTAGAGGACGATGAGCTCCTATAGTCAAAGGTGGTCTAGGTTTTTGCACTGGTTCTGGCTGCATTATTGCTTCTTCTAATTGGAAGTATTCCCCATTATAGGTTGTACTTGGATTGCGAAGCAGATGATCAATAATTTCAATATACTCACGGAACCTTCTTACTCTCTCACTTGGTTCCAACTTTTTGATACCTGTCATTGAATATTCGAATACACTTGCTCCTCCCGAACCAAGACCAAGTTCTAGTCTTCCTCGAGAGAGATGATCAACTGTTAGTACTTGTTTAGCAAACCATGCAGGATGACGCCAGTTCATATTAGTAACCAAAGTTCCAATCCGTATTTTCGAAGTTTGAGTAGCTAATGCAGCTAGAATTGACCATACTTCGAAAAATGGCATCATCCGCTTGTTCCAGTGTAAGAAGTGGTCAGGAAACCAAATACTATCAAATCCTAGTCTCTCAATAAGCAAGGAACGTTCTAGTATACTCTCCCATGTGTCATTTTGAACTGTGGCAACTCCAAATCGAAGAGATTGATCTTGAGTAACAAATTTGGATTTTGTCATAATAGTATAGTTTCTTTTTATAAATTTTAAATCTTCTGCTATCTATTATTCTCGGTTTAATCCCTGCCATTTTGGGATTGTATTTCTTCTTCCTCTGTGGTGTTCTTCTTCTTCTTTTTTAATTTCCTATTTTTTTAAAATATTATCTTATCCGAAGATGATAATGTCTGTAGGCCATCTATTAATTAGTAGAGCAATTATATTTATAATCGCAATTATCGGACCCAAAATGAAGTATTTAGGTTTTGGTTTCAATTCTTTCCAGAAGAGTGCAAACGCTAATAGTGAGATGAAGGAAGCAATGATATCAATAATTCTCCATGATTCATTTTTTGAGAGAATTACTATTCCGGAAATAACAAATCCAACCATAACTAATAACCAAAGAACAATTCCAATAGTCTTCACTATTTTCTCACCAAAGAATTTATCTAGTAACCACGATTTTCTTGACCATCCAAAATATCCTTCTTCCTCAGGCAGTTTTACATAAATTAGAAACATAAAGAAAACTAGTCCGTGAATTATGAGAAGAATTCCAAAAAGTACCTGCAACATATTTTACTTCTAATTCTGGTATCTATTTAAATTCTCCTCAAAAAAGTAAGAAACATATTTATTTCATTCTTCTGTTAAATATTTAAGATGAATGTTGAACAGCAAGAATCTATAGTAAATCCTGTAAAACCTGAAGATGTAGATAAATCAGAAAATATAGAGGTTGATTTAGAAGAGAAAAAGAAACGTTTTCTGAGTATTGATTTGTTTAGAGGACTAGCCATAGTTGGAATGGTTTTTGTTAATATACTATCTGAGTTCGATAATACTCCAAATTGGTCTAAACACGCTGTAGATTATGGTTTAACCTATGTAGATTTAATCGCTCCCTTCTTTATCTTTGCAATATCCTTGACTTATAAAATGTCCTTTGATAGTACTTTGAAGAGAGAAGGATATGTGAAAACATACACTAGATTTGCTAGACGATATGGTGCACTAGTTGGTTTCGGAATAATAGGGAGTCTTTATATCTTTACAAATGAGGGGATAAGATTTAATTGGGGTGTTTTGCAGGCAATAGGTTATGCTGGTCTATTTACTATGTTTTTCATCATTCTACCAAGAATTGTTAGATTACTAATAGGTATAGGAACACTGGTTGGCTATCAGTTTATACTCAACATAAATGTGAACGTGGAAGGAGTGATGATGACCGTAGCTGATCTGAATCTTCTAGATGAACATGGAGGAGTCTTAGGGGGAATTGGTTATGCCGCTTTGATGTTAATTTGCACAGCTATTATAGATGATTTCAGAAAAAGAAAGAAATTGCTGATTCTTATTAGTGGAATTATATTTACTGCTATAGGAACAACACTTCATTATATCTGGAAGTTTTATGGAATACCTCTCTATGGTGGATTATCTAAAGAAAGAATGACTGTATCTTATGTACTCTTGTCAATGGGTTTAGGAGCTGCATTGTTCTGGTTGATTTGGTATCTATTTGATAAAAAAGCAATCACCAAAGGTAAGAGCAAAGTACTTCAACCATATGGTAGAAATGCACTCTTCTTGTACATCATTCATCCTCTCTTGATTCTTTTTGCAATTCTTTATCTTCCAGAGAGCAGTCATGCAGCTTTAGTTATGTTTGTAGCTGCAATTAATGTAGCTTTACTATGGCTAGTAGCATTCTTTATGGACAGAAAAGAAGTTTACATAGTAATCTAACGATAAATAATGAAGAAGGAAAAAACTCCAAAGAATATTTATATTCAATGTGCATATCTTTTATTTAATTAGTACTCAAGAAAAATATAAGGGAAAGCTTAGACATTCATTAATTCTAGACGTTCCTTTAATCTTCTACTTTTATGTTCCTTGAGTTTTAAAGAAAAGTGAAAGTGTTTAATATGAGAAAAAGAACAAAAATCTCTAAATTGAATTTTTCCTTAATTTGTGTTATTTTGGTGTTGAGTATTTCCTTCTCCCAGAGTAACTTCGCTCTTCAAGAACAATCTTCAATTAGTGAGATAAAAATAAATGGGGTTGACAATCCTGAGTGGAGTTGGACAATTACAGAAGTTTTATCCACAGATGGTTTTGTGTCTTCAAGAGAGCCTGATATTTCTATTGATCAACTTGGAAATGTATACGTTACTTACAGTGATTATACAAACATTGACAGTTCTGGGACAGATGAGGATGTATTCCTCAAAGTGTGGAATATAACAAGTTTAACCTGGAGTGCTGTTGATATAGTCTCTACAGAAAGTGATGAACATTCTTGGAGACCTGATATTGTTTGTGATACAAATAATAATATCCATGTTTCATGGCTCGATTCTACAAACATTGCTAGCTGTGGTGATGATAGAGATGTTTTCTATAAATTCTGGAATGCAACAACTCTAACATGGAATGCTACAGAAGTAATCTCCACTGTAAGTACAAATGATTCTTGGGATCCTTCTCTAGGTGTTGATTCATTTGGAAATGTCTATGTAACATGGTGGGATAGGACTGATTATGGTGGGGCAGGAATCGACAATGACGTCTTCTTTAGAAGGTTTGATGCATCAACTTCTATTTGGTCTTCTACCTATCTAATCTCCACTGGAAGTACTGGTTCTTCATCTTACTCTGAAATTGGAGTGGATTCCTTAGGTAATGCTCATATTATTTTTAGGGATAATCAATCAAATTATCTAGGTTCAGGAGCTGATATCGACCTTTTCCATAGGATATGGAATGCATCCACACTTAGTTTGGAATCGCTTGCTATACTATCTACAGAAAGTCCAAATCATTCATATGGTGCTTCTGTTTGTATGGATTCAGAAGAGAATTTACATGTTGCATGGCAAGACGGTTCTGATTATGGTGGAGCTGGTTCAAATTATGATATATTCTATAAATACTGGAATGCTACGACATTAAGTTGGAGCTTAAGTGAAGTAGCTTCAACAGAAAGTCCCGATGCTATTACTTCAAACAGTCCTTCAATTACAGTTGACCCTCTAGTCAATATACACGTTACTTGGACAGAAATCCATGATTATGGTAGTTCAGGAGCTGATATGGATGTTTTCTATAACTTTAGAAATGGAACAGATTCGAGCTGGAATGTGACAGAAGTTGTTAGCACTGAAAGTGCAGATTGGTCACAAAGAACTGAACTTGCTGCTGATCCATACGGTAATATCCACGTTATCTGGGAAGACATGAGTAATTATCTTGGATCAGGTACTGATATGGATGTTTTTTACAAAAGACTTGAACTCAATAATCTTCCTCCTGCATACCTAAATCTTATTGTTCCTAATCCTAGTACTACAGGAAATGTATCTCTCAATTGGAAACCTTCACATCTTGCTAGACATTACTATATCTATCGAGATACATCATTTATCTCCTCATTAACTGGTTTGAGTCCTTTAGGTGTTTCTAATCTACTTTCTTACACAGATTATTTCGTATCAAACGACGATTACTATTATGCTATCGTTGCAGCTACACCTTACATAAATAGCACTATCTCAAATGTAGAATCAGTAGTTGTCAACGGAC
>JAGLTP010000336.1 GCA_023135215.1 Candidatus Heimdallarchaeota archaeon | reverse complement strand
TATACACTTGCCTGGTATGATTCTATTGGTAGTGCAAAAATAGTAAGAAATTACTGGGTTGAAGGAATTAACGATGATATGGCAACTGGAACTTGTGGTTTTGTTTATGAGAGCGGAAGTTATGATTTTGAATTCTTTGCAGGAAACCATATTCATATTCCTCAAGACCATAGACCCTTGAATTCCCCTGAATACTACTTGACCTTCTGGATATGTCTCTGATTTAGTTGGACTTGATTCAAATTCTGCAACAAGTTTAAAAGTGTCTTTTGATGTTTTTTACTGTAATAAATATGAAAAAAATAAGATTTGGGAAATCAGATTTAGAAGTATCAGAAATAGGTCTTGGTACTCTGACTTTTGGTCATCCTACTAAAGGTATTCTAGACTTTAATGAAATAAAAAAGCTCCTTAATTATGCTCTTGATAATGGAATAAATTTCCTTGATACTGCAGAAGAGTATGCAGGTGGATTATCAGAAAAGTACATTGGTGAGATTATAAAAGAGAGGGGGGATCGTGAGGATGTTATCATTGAAACTAAGGCTTCCCCTCCACATTGTGGTTATAAGGAATTAAAGAAAGCTTGCAATAGGAGTTTGAAAAGACTTCAGACAGATTATATAGATATATATCTTTTACATTGGCCTTGGTGTTATTATCCATTAGATGAGACTGCAAAAGCTTTGGATGAGCTAATAGAAGAGGGAAAAATAAGATATGCAGGTGTCTCAAATTATCACAATCCTTTGGTTGAAGAATTAATGAGTTATCTAAAAAATGGAGATGTAATCACAAACCAACTTAGTTATTGCTTAACCGGCAGAAGTATTGAGAAAGAGATTCTACCTTTTTCACGTAAGATGGGGATACAAATAACAGCTTGGGGGCCTTTAGATAGTGGTTTTTTGACAGGAAAATATAATGAGAATAGTGAGTTTGAGAAAAATGACTTTAGAAATAAAATGCCTTTATTCCAAACTAAAGAAAATTTTGTTCAGACAAAACCTTTGTTTAATCTAATGGAAACTCTTGCTGAAAAATATGAAGCGAACCTAGCTCAGATTGCATTGAATTGGATTATTAAGAAGGATAGAATAATACCAATTCCTGGTGCAAAGAGTTCTAAGCAGGTTGAGAGTAATATAAATGCGACTAAGTTTAGTCTTACAAATAAAGAAATCAATGAATTATCCGATTTAACTCAAAATATGGATCTATGGCGATTTTAAACTTAAGAATGTATTGTCTATTTACTCTAAAGAGATTCATCCTTAAAAACGGTTTTGCACTAGATAGCTTCTAGTAAATTCTTGAATCTCTGAAAAAAAATTAAGAAAGAGTACCTCTATGTAGTAAAAAATCATAGAGAGCCTTTTCTGTTTGTTTTTTAATTTCGTTCCTCATTAAGTATTTCATTTGATGCATAGTATTTTCTGGATCAATGTATGAGTATTCTGAATTAACAATTGTTTCTGCTAATTGTTGTATAATTTTTTGTAAGTTTTCTTCTTTATTAGAATGAATATTGAAGTACTCTTTCAGTGTTCTGAATGAATTTATTATCAGAGTTTTTTTCTGATTTCTTACAGTTATTGTTTTCATAACCTAAGTTTCTTCCCTCTTTATAAATGACCTAGCCGAAGAATAATAGTATACTGGTATTCTGAAAGAAATGAACAGATGAACTTACTGGAAAACTATTCCGTTTTCGTAGCATTTTCTACTTCTTCTTCTGCTTTTTCTTTATTGAGCTTATTCTTCTTTTCCATTTCTCTTGCATTTACAAATGAAAGAACTGAAACAGCACCAAAGAGAATTCCTGCACCTATTGCTTGGAATCTATTTAATCCCCATCCCAAGAAATACCAGTTAACGAATATTGCTAATAGAGGGAATGCTAATTCTGCTATTCCTGCAATAGCAGCTCTTGTTCTTTTGAGTCCAAAGTAATAAAGAGCTAAAGGGAGTACTCCTCCTGTTAAAAGAGCAAAATAGATGATACAAACACCAATTGGTAATTGCCATCCCCAATCTGCTTTGAAAATAGTGACGTTTTCAGCTAACATACTAAAATATTCACCATTGTAGGTAAATAATACTACATTAAATACAACTAGAAAAATGAAACCGCCAATGTATCTTAATAGTGTAAGATCCCAGAAATCCACTTTTTTTGTTAATATTCGACCAAATACTGTGGAACCTCCCCAAAGAGTAGCAGCAATAAGAGAGCATAAAATCGCAATAAGACCTGTATAATCAAATGTTTGAACACTAGCTTGAATATCAGGAGTTACGATAAAACCAATACCTACTATTGCTAAACCAAGAGCTGCCCAGAAAAGAATACTTGGTCTTTCTTTAAGAATAAAGAATGCAAAAATTAGAGTGATTAAAGGTTGAGCTTTCTGCAATAAAATTGCTATTGTTGGATTTCCTAAAGCAAATGATATTAGAAAGAAGAAAAGTCCCAAAGCTGAACCACCAAAGGATATGAAAAAAACTGCAAACCATTCTCTTCTGTCAAAGCTTTTAACAGCTTCTTTCAAATTCTTGAATCCTCTGGTTATCCATAAAATTGGAAATAAAATCAAGAATCCAAACAAATGCTCTATCATCGCTATGAATGATGACATTCTTGGAAA
>JAGLTP010000335.1 GCA_023135215.1 Candidatus Heimdallarchaeota archaeon | reverse complement strand
AACAAATGTTGAAATTACAGATAGCAATGGACAATAAAGATAAAATGATTAAAACACTATCAAACCTTCTGAAAAAGATGAAAAGCACTAATGAAGGTCTCATCAGTAATTTGAAATAAAAAATCAGTTGAAACTCGACTTATCTTCATAAATGAGATTCTTTAAATTTTCTGTGTTTCTTGGACTAATAGAGACTTTAAATAGGTAGCAAATTCATTGTTATCTTGGAACCATGAAACAAACAATTTCGCTTGAGATTTCGGATATACACTGCAATAAATGTGCTAAAATAATAGCACTAGCTTTAAAGCAAACTGCTGGTGTTGAAAGCTCAACAGTAGATTATGACGAAAAACAAGCTACTGTTAATATTGAAAACCTAATTATTTCAAGTTACAAGATCAAAACGATGATTGTTGCACTTGGATTCACAGCAATGCTTCTTTAGAATTTAAAAGAAACATTTCTTTTTCGACCTGAAAATTTTGTCAAACAGTTTTATTCATAAAGCTTCTTTAACATTATTTATATGAGAACTATGGAAACTCTAACATTAAAAGTTGAAGGAATGACTTGTAATCATTGCGAAATGACTGTCTCAAAAGCGCTTAGATCTGTTTCTGGAGTCAAAGATGTGAATGTTAGTCATGAGAAAGATTCCGCTGAAATCACTGTGAAAAAGGGAAAAGTTAAACTTGAAACTCTAATTGAAGCTGTGGAATCTGCAGGTTACAAGGCATCTTCATGAAAGCTGAAACACTAAAGTAAACAGATATTTAAGGAAATTTGAAAGAGTTAGATTGATTTGAGCAACATAGAAAAAAAGACTGTTAGTGTTGAAGGAATGCACTGTGCTGCATGTGTAACTAGAGTAGAAAAGGCTCTTTCTTCTGTTGACGGTATTGATTCTGCTACTGTCAATTTGCTCAGCAATAGTGCTCAAATCTTTTTTGATTCTTCTATTGTGAAAGATAAACAAATAAAGAAAGCTGTTGAGTCAGCAGGTTACAAGGTTTCTTTCGAAGATGTTGAACTCTCTTACATGAAGAACACTCATCTCATTGATATGAGAAGAAGGTTTCTCTGGAGTCTTGGATTAGCTTTACCTGTATTTGTTTTTGCTATGGGTCATATGCTACCATTCAGATTATGGTTTGTTGGATTTGCGAGTTGGCAACAAAGTTTCTTCATTTTCAGAGGAATGACATTTTCGAATTTTCTACAACTTGTACTAACAACGCCAATACAATTTATTATAGCCTTTCCATTTTATAAGGATGCTTGGAAAAGTCTAAAAGCTAAAAGTGCTTCTATGGATGTTCTTGTTGTTCTTGGAACTTCAGCAGCTTATATTTACAGTTTATTTTCTCTGATATATCCTTACATAAACACTTCATACCATGGTGAAGTTTTCTTTGAGACTTCAGCAATTCTTCTTACCTTTATTTTTCTAGGAAAATACCTGGAAGAAGTAACAAAAGGAAGAACTTCTGAGGCGATAAAGAAACTAATAGAACTCCGACCTAATACTGCTACTGTTATTCGTGAAAATAAGGAAGTACAAATTCCTATTGATGATGTTAAGATTGATGATATTTGCCTAATCCATCCAGGCGATAGCGTACCCGTGGATGGTATTGTTACAGAGGGTCAGAGTTATGTTAATGAAGCTATGATAACTGGAGAAAGTATAGCTGTTTTCAAGGAAGAAGATTCCGAACTAATTGGAGGAACTATAAATGAAAATGGTTTTCTCAAAATGAAAGCAATTAGGATAGGAAAAGATACAACACTCAATCAGATAATCAAAATGGTTGAAGAAGCTCAAACTTCTAAGTTACCTATTCAAAAACTTGCAGACAAGATTTCTGCTATTTTCGTACCAGCTGTAGTTATAATTTCTATTGTTACATTTACTATTTGGTTTGTTCTTTTTCAAACTGGAGTAGTAAGTAGTACTCTTTTACCTGCGGGTGTATCAATGTTTCTTTTTGCTTTTCTTACAGGGATAACTGTGTTGGTTATTTCATGCCCTTGTGCATTAGGTTTAGCTACTCCAACTGCTATTATGGTGGGTACTGGTTTAGGAGCTTCGAATGGAATATTAATAAGATCTGGAACAGCACTTGAAGTAGCTAGACAAGTAAAAGTTGTTCTTTTAGACAAAACAGGTACAATTACAGAGGGTAAACCTGAAGTAACAGACATAATTTCTTTGAGTAATTTGGAAAATAATCAAATCTTACAAATTGCAAGCTCATTAGAAAAAGGATCTGAGCATTCGATCGCAAAAGCAATAGTAAGTAAATCTGAAGAGCTTCAAATTGATTTTAAAGAGATAGATGATTTCACTGCACATCCAGGTAAAGGAATAGAAGCTTCGATAGATCAAACGCTATATTACTTTGGAAATCGAAAAATAGCCAAAGATACCAAAGTATTGATTTCAGATGAGATTTCATTAAAAATGGAAGAGCTCGAGAATAAAGGAAAAACTGTTATGATTCTTCTAAGTGAAGGGAGTGTACTTGGATTAATTGCTATAGCAGATACAATCAAAAAGTCTTCAAAAGAAGCAATTCAAGAGCTAAAAAGTATGGGTTTAACAGTTGTTATGGTTAGTGGAGATAATGTCAGATCTGCTACATCAATTGCCAAGGAAATAGGTATTGAAGAAATTCATGCAGAAGTACTTCCTGGTGAAAAGGTTGATGTCGTTAAAAAATACCAAGAAGAAAATCAAAAAGTACTCTTCGTAGGGGATGGTATAAATGATAGTCCAGCTTTAGCTCAAGCTGATGTGGGTATAGCAATTGGATCAGGTTCAGACGTTGCAATTGAAGCTGGCGATATTGTGCTCATAAAAGATGATTTGAAAGATGTAGTGACTGCAATTGATTTGAGCAAAAAAACAATTAGAAAAGTAAAGTCTGGTCTTTTCTGGGCTTTAATTTATAACGCGATAGGTATCCCTATTGCTGCTGGAATTTTATTCTTACCTTTTAATTTCCTTCTTCCAGCAGAACTAGCTGGTTTAGCAATGGCTCTTTCATCTGTTTCTGTTGTTACAAACTCACTTCTACTCAAAAGATACAAAAATCCATTTCAGAGAAGAAAGAGTTCTACCTAGATTTAGTTAAATTTTTTCTAGTTCGAAAAAAAATGCTTCTTTAGTTAAGCACTTATTAATTTTATCTCATTTCTTCAATAATTCGTGTTTGTTTATTAGTAATCTATATGAGTGTTTGAACCGTCTGTATTTCAATGATTAGTATTGATCTAGATTTAACAAATAAAAGAAAAGTGACTCATATAGATTTTATTGGTAATGTTACTTTTCCTTCAGGTTATTTTGCTCATTTATTGAGAGGTCTAGATTATACTGCATTTATCCCATTCATAAGATTGAAACCACAAAGGTTATTCTTTGTTTATTGGCAACCTTATACAGAAAACAGCTTAACACTTGACTATCTTTCAGATTTAAGAACAAGGTTAGTGAATAAATATTACACTGGTGATTTAATGAGTGTAAAAGATTATAAGATTCTGGAATTTAAAGGAAAGGAAGCACATTTTCTATATGGTTTTTGGGAAAATTCCAAAATTAGAATGAAGGGAATATATGAATTAATGGCGTTACAACACAATGATTTTCTTGTTCTATTCGATATATCCACGACAGATAGAGGCTCTAACGGTGAATCATTGCAAGAGTTAATGAATATTCGGGAAACTTTTGAGTTTTCTTAGGAAAATCAAAAAAAAGCATTTTCTTAATAAAATTTATATATT
>JAGLTP010000334.1 GCA_023135215.1 Candidatus Heimdallarchaeota archaeon | reverse complement strand
ATTTGGGAATTACTGCAGCATATTCACTTTTAGGATCTTGCTGAGGACCATATACATTGAAATAACGCAATGAAACCGTATTTAAATCATAAGCATCTGTAAAGACTTGACAATAATATTCTCCCATTAGCTTACTTGCAGCATAGGGAGACAATGGATTTGTTTTTGTATTTTCTTTTATAGGACATTTTAATGGATTGCCATAAACAGCACAGGATGAAGAATATACGACCTTTTTGACATTATTATCTCGAGCAGCTAATAGTACATTCAACATTCCATTAACATTAACAGCATTTGTAGTAACGGGATCCTTAATACTTTTAGGAACACTAGAAACTGCCGCAAGATGAAAAACAAAGTCAACATCTTTAAATGATTCTTGAAGAAGATCCAAATCAGTTACACTGCCTTTTACAAAAGTAATCTTTTGTTCATCAATCAAATTTTGAATGTTATATATGTGTCCTGTGGAAAGATCATCAATTACAGTTACAGAATCTTTTTTTACTAGTTCTTTAACTAAATTGGATCCTATAAACCCTGCACCGCCTGTGACTAGAATTTTTTTATTAGACATAATTTCTCCTTTAATCAAGATCCTTCCAACTTAAAATTTCATCGTTTTTAATATTTCTTTTAGCTTTCATCCCTATTACTTTTTCACAGAACTTAGGATTAATACCTGTTCCAGGTCTCTTAAAACTAATCATATCAATTGTAATAATTTCTCCTTTAAGAATGTCCTGATCGGCAACAATACTTCTCCTTGCAAATTTTCTTGAGGATTTTTCTGCGTTAATTGGTTTTTTTTCTTCTTCGCCTAATATACTCATTATAAAGTCTATATTCTTCCTAAATTCTATTAAATCTGATGGGTCCATTGCATGATAATGATCGTTTCCAGGTAATGTTTTATCCAATGTGAAATGTTTTTCTATTACTCTTGCACCTAGTAAATATGATGTTAATAAAACTAACATGTTTTCATCTGGTACTGTATGATCTGAATACCCGAGTAAATAATTTGGAAAACACTCTTTCAAATGTCTTGTCATCGCTAAATTTGCATCTTCATACTTTGTTGGATAACTAAGGATGCAATGCATTAATACAATTTGCGAGTTTTTCTCATCTATTATTGCTTTTACTGCTTCTTTAATTTCATCTATTGTAGAAGCACCAGTTGAAAGAAAGATTGGTTTTTTCTTCTTTGCAATATATCTTAAGAAAGGAAAATTGGTGATATCTGCTGAAGCTATTTTATAGACAGGCATCAGATTGTCAAGGAAATCAACAGCTTGATTATCAAAAGGTGTAGACATGAAAATTATATCTCTTCTCTCAGCTTCCTTAGCTAATTCAATATACTCATCATCTCCAAATGAGTCATATAATTTGAAGAAATCTCTTTGAGTTTTATTAGTTTCCCAGTAAGCTGGGGAATCTTTGGCAGCAAGAGTTTCAGCTTTATATGTCTGGAATTTAATTGCATCTGCTCCTGCATTAGCAGCTTCTTTTACCATTCTTAACGCTGTATCAATGTCATTCTCATAATTAACACCTGCTTCAGCAATAATGAAAGGTTTTTCTCCCTCTCTAATTGCTATTTTTCCAATCTCGATTTCTTTCATGTCTATCACTCTCCTAAGAGATATTTAACAAATTCGCAGGAAATTTCTTTTCGTATCTATCGAAAATAGTCCTTATTACCCTTCTTATTCCATTCAATAAATCATATTTTGAAAGTGCATGATTCATGTTTCTTCTTTTATCCGGATTATCTATCAGATCAATTAGAGCTTTCAGTAGTTTTTCATTTGTTTTTTCTTCAGCTAAACCTAGATATAAAACTCCTTCAGATGTTTGAGCAAATGTGTGATGTGTTTCTCGTTCATTCTGTGCAATTGATATGCTAGGAACCCCAAGAGAACCAATCTCAAATACAGTTCTTCCATTGGATGTTATAACTAAATCTGCATCATACATATGCTTTGAAATGAATTTTATGTCTTGGAGAAAATTAACCTTAAATCCTTTTTCTTTCATCTGATCAATCTTGACTAATAATTGATCTTTGTTCTGAT
>JAGLTP010000333.1 GCA_023135215.1 Candidatus Heimdallarchaeota archaeon | reverse complement strand
CGTTTAATAAAATATTTACCTAAAGCAATTAAGGATGGAGCAAATAGAGAAGCAAGAGAAGCTCTTTCTTGGGCAAACACACTAGGAGGGTATTCAATCAACGCTGCAGGTGTGACTCTTCCACATGGAATCGGGATGGCTATAGGAGGAAATGCTCCCCATATCGCCCATGGTGAAACTCTTGCAATAATGTATCCTGCAATTAATCGTTGGACGTGGAAACATGCTATACCAAAATATGCAAAAGTGGGACGTATGTTTAATCCTGCTTTGAAGGAAGAGACAGACAAAGTGGCAGCAGAAAAAGCCTGCGAAGAAATGGAAAAATTCCTCAAAGAAATAGGTTTGTGGATGAGCTTAAAGGACAAAAATGTTTCTGAAGAAACTCTAAAAGATATTGTTAAAGATACTTTCACTCTTCCAGATCACACTGTCCATCCAATAGTACCAACAGCTGATGATGTAATGGACTTATTAAAAATGAGTTATGAAAGATAAGAAAGTGAAAATAATGAAACAACAAATCATGGTTGAACCAGGAAAAATTGAATTCCGAGACATACCTGTACAAGAAATAAAAGAAGATGAAGTTCTAATAAAAATAATGCGAATAGGAGTTTGTGGAAGTGATATTCACGTCTATCATGGCAAACATCCCCATACTTCATATCCTATAACTCAAGGGCATGAGGTTTCAGGTGTAATTGAGGAAGTGGGACGTAAAGTAACTAATCTCAAACTTGGAGATAAAGTAACTATTCAACCACAAGTTGTTTGTGGAAAATGTTATTCATGTACACATGATAATTATCATATTTGTGATGAGCTAAAAGTCATGGGTTTTCAAACAACTGGAATGGCTTCCGAATTCTTTGTAACAGCTGCCGAACGAGTCCTTAAATTACCTCCAGAAATGACTTATGAACAAGGAGCTATGATTGAACCAATGGCAGTAGCATGCAGTGTATTTACCAAAACAGGTGATGTCACTGGGTTAAATGTTATTGTATTAGGGGCAGGAACCATCGGTAATCTAACTGCACAAACAGCAAAAGCTCTTGGAGCTAAATCCGTTTTGATAACAGATGTTAGCAATTATCGACTTGAAATTGCAAAAAAAGTTGGAATTGATTATACCATTAATCCTCTAGAGAAAAATCTATCTGACGAGATAGTGAAAGCTTTTGGTCATGATAAAGCGGATTTAATTATTGAATGTGTAGGGATTAATCAAACAATAGATGAAGCAATAGAGAATGCGAGGAAAGGTACTGATATAATCATTGTTGGAGTATATGGAGATAAACCAACAGTAGATTTAGCTTCTGTACAAGATCATGAATTACGACTTATTGGTTTGTTAATGTATCAAACCAAAGAATATCTCAAAGCTTTGGAACTAGTTCAAGCTGGGAAGGTTCAACTAGAACCATTAATAACGAAACATTTCAGTTTTGAAGATTATAACAAAGCATACCAGTATATTGAAGAAAAGAAAGATAAGGTCATGAAGATTTTTATTGAGGTCAACTGATCTCCGCACAACCAATAGGCTAGTTTCGGTACTGATAGAAACTAATCTTAGCTCATCTTTTAGTTCCTAAAATAATATGAAATCTCAAAAATAACTTCAGGAAAAAAGTTTAACAATTTTTACCTTTTTCCCTTGATCACTTTCATCATAGCGGGATATAATACACTCCTTTTTATATCAAAAAACCTATAGCTTATGAATTTCCAATTTCCTCTAATTCTCGAAATTTTGGAGTTTAAATACCTAAAGAACGATATTCTTTTGGTTGCAATGAGTACAAAGAAACCTGATTCTTCAACAAAAAATTCTTCTTCGAAACCAAAAACTTCATCGAAGAAAACGACATCCAAAACTTCTACATTGAAAGATTCTTCCTAATTTTAAAATACCTATACTAGCTTTTGTTGGTGATAAGAATCAATCATGTATCCTGTGGTAGAAGAATACTCGAAATTGATTTCAAGCAGTACAACATTTACTTTGAAGGGATTTAACCATCCAGAAGCTATTATGACGAAAGATAAAGTGCTTCCAAATATACTGGAATTTCTGAAGACTGTCTCAAATAGTATAAAATAGCGAAATAAAAAAGAGAAAGAAAGATCAGAATTCATATTTCTCTAATTCTAATTCTTCACCAATAAGATAATGACAGAACCACCTATAATTCTGCATTAAAACAGCATAACTATCTCT
>JAGLTP010000332.1 GCA_023135215.1 Candidatus Heimdallarchaeota archaeon | reverse complement strand
TTCAGCTGCATTGAATGTTTTAGATCCTGAAACAAATAAAATAAGAACAGCAGTAACCAAGGATTTCATAGATTTTACAAAAGTAGTTGAACAACTTGAATATATTCATGCACAGAGCACAGCTATTATCTGTTCAGATGTTCCTGAAGAGGTTGGTGATAGGTACCGTCTTTATCTAGCTTTGATTTATTCCAAAAAACCCATTGTAACTGGTACTTTTGCTAAAGAATCTTTTGAAATTATGAAGGATATGCTTGTTGCAGTCCGAGGTGATGAAAAAGAATTAAAAAACAAACCTCTAGCAATCTTTGATGCATGTCCATCTCCACCATTAAAATGGAGTGATTTAACATGTCAAAGTATTATTGATTGTGCGAAATATGGTATACCTTCTGAGTTTGTTTCGATGCCCATGACAGGTGCTAATGCTCCTGTAACATTATTAGGAGCAATAGTTCAACATGCAGCTGAGACATTAGCAGGATTAGTTATTACTCAGCTTGTTTCTCCAAGAACTCCTGTTATTTGGGGAGGATCACCTGCAGCTTTCGATATGAGAAAGGGAACTACTCCGATGGGATCAATAGATACCATGATGATAGATTTGGGTTATACAGAAATCGGTAAATACCTCAATCTTCCGACCCACGCGTATCTAGGTATGTCAGATGCAAAAATACTAGACGCACAATCTGGTCTTGAATCAGGTATGGGTGCCTTGCTTGCAGGTATTAAAGGTATCAACATGATTTCAGGTGCAGGAATGATCGATTTTGAAACTACACAAAGCATTCAGAAAGTAGTAATTGACAATGAAATCTGTGGTATGACATACAAGTTCATCAAAGGGATTATTCAACGAGATGAACCAATAGCAAAAAACCTTCTGAAGGATCTTGAAGAAAGAACCCATCTACTGTCTCATGATCACACGCTAAAATGGTTCAGAGAAGAGCAGTATATTCCAAGTCAAGTAATAGATAGATCTACTGATGAGGAATGGATAAGCAAAGGTCGTAAATCAATAGGAGAAAGAGCGAATGAACATGTAAAGAAACTCCTTGATAAATATCCAGGAGTTACACTTGACAAAGACATTCTTTCTGAAATAAGTAATATCATGAAATACAAGGATATAGATTTTAGAACGAATTTAGATATATGAAACGATATAATTAATAATTTCTTGTCCAATAAATCTATTCAAAAATTATTAGAGTATGGCTTATCTTTTTATATGATTTTGACAAGATGTTATGTTGATTATTATGCCAGTTGGAGAATTTCGTGAAGATAAATATGAACTTGCTGACCTCTCTTCAATCAATATAGAAGGTTTAGCTTTATATGTAAATTTCATTGTGCAAAAATTAGATGAACTTATTGTAGCTTTTAATGAGTTGGAAACGAAAGTTCTGAAAATGCAAGCAAAAGCTTAGTCCAAACAACCAAGCGCGAGTGAATAGATGAACAACAGGTTAACTCAAGGAATGACTATACTAAATTATAGCTCTTTGTGCTTTAATTCGATTTCAATAATCCTTGGTTTCTTTTATTTCTTCTTCCCAAATCAGACAACATTATGGAATTTCTTTGGTGTTTTACTTCTCGTTAACTTTTTATTTAATTATGCATATTTATATCTCATTGGAAGATATTTTAATGAAGACTCATCTTTGAGGAATAAAATCAACATACTTAGTTATATTTATCTGCTATTTTCTCCCATTGCAGTACTCTTAATGAACATGGGAAATATGCTTATTTCTGTAACATACTCAAACCTACTAAAGAATAATATCAGTTCTTATACTATGATTTTTATTGGGTTTTTTGGTCTTCTAATTTTATGCTTAACAATCTCCTTAATCCTTATCATTAATAGAAAGGATGTAAACATCTGGGTAAAAACTAATCAACAAGCTAAAGACGGTCAAATCCAAACTGAAAAAAGAAGAAGTCTTAGAACCGTTTTTCTTGTTATTAGTTTAATTTTTTTGGAATTAGGAATTTTGACATCATTAAGTATGATTCTGGGGGGAACAAATTCGATGCTAGGTTTTCTTGGAATTGGTGTTGCTCATTTTGGTTTAACTTGGTGTATTATTTTTGCTAGCATGTTAGTTTTATTACTCAAAAACCTGGAAAAGGCAAATTGGATTCCATTTTATGCTGCCTTGTTCTTTGGATTGATTGTTACTTCTGTCAGCTTACTACCTACTCTTGCAATTCCTAGTACAATTAATCAAGCTAAAAACAATTTTGATGATGCCTTCAATCCTGTTTTTGGTGGGAGTTGGGAATCAGCTATTCCTCTTGAAGTTGAAGAATACTTTCTCAAGACACCATACCATATAACACAATATTTCTTAGGAGCTAAACCTAAAGAATGCAAAATATTTGTGAACGTACTCTATTTCAATGGGTCTGAAAGCAGTTTCGAAGTTGACAAGAATATCCTGTTATATTTTGATGCATATCTTCCACCAAATGGAGGTATAGGACTTCCTGGTGAAAATTCTATCTTAATAAGATTACATGGTGGAGGATGGTCGTTTGGTGATAAAGGGTTAACTAACATGATGCAGATGAACAAGTATTTTGCTGCGCAAGGATATGTTGTCTTTGATATTCAGTACGGATTATTTGAAAGCGGAAAATCTAATCCTTTTACACCTGAATTTGTAAGAGGAGATTTCACAATAGAAGATTTAGTCAGACACATTGGTAATTTTACTTATTTCTTGTCTTCTCATGCATCTGATTATGAAGCAAACCTAGATTCAGTTTTTGTATCGGGAAGTTCAGCAGGTGGACAATTAGCTTGTGCAACAGCTCTAGGATTGGATAGTGGTTTGTATTCAGATATATTTAATCCTGCATTAACAATACGTGGTTTAATCCCTTATTATCCCGCAAATAGATTGTATGACGAAATTAACGTTTTTCGGAACCCAGCTTTGTTAGTGGGATCAACTAGTCCCCCTTGTCTAATTTTTCAAGGAAAACAAGACGGTTTAGTTGAAACTGAAATATCTGAAGATTTGTTAAACTCATATATATCGAAAGGAAATACCAATTGTGCGATACTTTATATGCCATTCGCAGGTCACGCAAATGATTTTTATTTTTCTAGCAACTATAATCAAATTTTCCTTTATTTTATGGAGAGATTCATGTATCTGTTTCATTAGTTTCAATTAAACTAATTTAGCTGCGTGTTCTACATAATCCAATGATTGATGTCTAAAATATAAGTCATATAACTGCCAGTATTTTCCTTTACGTTTCATAAGTTCCTGATGTGTTCCTTCCTCTTGTATTT
>JAGLTP010000331.1 GCA_023135215.1 Candidatus Heimdallarchaeota archaeon | reverse complement strand
TTTTTTTTACCATTTTCTCATTATTTTTTGAAAGCTATCCAGATGCTTGTTTCAATATTACTTAACTAAAAATGGTAAATCTATTACTAAAGCTTCCTCAGGGCAGTCTTCTTCACATACTTTGCAGTACCAACATTCATCATATTTCTGGTAAGGAAGTCCTTCATCATTCAATCTTATGATATCCATAGGACAGAGTTCTACGCATTCACCACAGCTAGTACAAAGGTCAGAATCAACGATTATTGGCATTAGTTCTCTCCTCCTTTATCAACTGGAACGAGTAACGTTTGTACTTCTCCTGATTTCAATCCTTTTTCAAGAACTACATGTTTTAGCCAGTTCTCATCATCCTTTTCAGGATAATCCGTTCTATAATGGAACCAACCCCAACGACTCTCTTTTCGAGCAAGTGATGCATGTACTGAGAGCTCAGCACAATCTAGTATGAATTGTATTTCCTCGAAACGACTTAGTTCATGATGATCAGTAATTCTTATCTCCTTCATTTCTTCCCTAAACCTTGGTAACCACCATAGAAATCGTTTCAATTTCGTATCATTTTTGGGAGGAACAGCATAATCACTTATTGTTCGTCTAACTTTGTATTCAAAGTCTTGAACAGAAATTGTTCCGTTTTTATTTGTATCCATGATACTTTGTAGACGTTGTTCTTCATCTTTCACAACATTTTGATCAATGTCACCATGTTTTGTATTAGCCACGAATGTTTCAGCTTCTTCAGCTGCAACTTCACCGAATACAAAAGCTCCAGTTAAGTGCTGTAATGGAACACAAGCGACATCACCAGCTGCATAGAGTCCCTTGAGGGTAGTTTCTGCTTTCTCATTAACCACAACACCAGTTAATCCATGACCACCACAGAGCTGGAATTCAGTTTCACCTAATTCAATGAGACCTTCTCTAAAGTCAACCCCTCGGTTTTCCCAAAATTTCTTTTGAATAGGTCGTTCAGTTGTGAAAAGTATTCGTTCAATTTCTTGTATTCTTTCTTCAGGGAGGTGATTCATTTTTATGAAAATTGGTCCTCTTCCTTCTCGAAGCTCTTTTAACATATTTTGAGTGGAAACATACTCTAGATTGATCGTTTCCCCAAGGGCATTAACAACTTCAGCTCCTCGTGTTAAAGTGATGTAAAGTAAAGGACAATTGATGTCTTTTATGAGAGGAGAACAGTTAGTATATTCAAATCCTGTCAATTGAGCCCCAGCTCGATAAGCTAAGGAATATCCGTCACCAGCATTACCTGGGTAATCAAATGTACCATAAAGATATCCAGAATTAGGAAGTGAGAATCTAGCACAACCACCGTTCGCAAGAATAGTAGCTTTTGCTTTACAAACTACAAATTCCCCTGTTCTAATGTTAAATCCCATGGCTCCATTAACTTGTTCTCCATCACTCAGAAGTTTTGTAATGATTGTTCTGTTTAATACTCTCACTCCTGCTTCCTTGACTTTCTCAGCTAAAACTAATTTCAACTCTGGAGAATCCATCTCAAGTAGAAAACTACCTTTTGCATGAACTTGTAAGGAAATATAATTATTCTCTTCATCTCGAGGAAAACGAATACCCCAGTCTTCTAGACGTTTTAACATAGAATAACTCCTTTCAGCCATGACATAACTCGGTTTGTAATCTAGAATCCCTTCAGTTGCAATAAGAGCTGAATTCATGTATAATTCTGGAGTAGTTATACCTGGTTGCACTACAATATTTAGAGCATCCATACCCATTGCTATAGAACCACTCCGATTGATCTCTCCCTTCTCAACAATAACGACATCAATGTCTGGATTTTGTTCCTTTGCAACAATAGCCGCCATGCATCCTGCACTTCCACCCCCAATAACAAGAATATCCGTATCCAAATCCATTTTCTAACCAATTTATGAGACTGATTATAAAATATAAATATTGTCAGCAAATAATTCTGTGATTATATCTTATAACTTGTTATAATGAAACTTATAACAGTTATTTGTATTGCATAAAAGATTAAATCCATATGTATACTAATATAAATATCCATTTCTGTTTTCCTTCGAAATGTCTTATCGATATCGACTCTTTTTAACTGTAATATTAATATCCGGTTTTATGCTAATCCCTACTGTTTTCTCTGAAAGCATACCTATAAAACAGATTAACAATCATGTTGCTTCTTCCTGTACAATATTCACAGCAGCTATTGGTGATACTGTTTATTTTGGTAACAATGAGGATTATAAACTAAATAATGCTTATCGATGGTATATTCCTGCACAAAATGTTTCAACAGATTATTTTGGTTATAAAGAGATCTATGGAGCAGTTTTCTTCGGTTTTGATAATAACAATAATACAGATGTTGATGGATGGGAACAAGGAGGAATGAATGAATTCGGTTTATGTTACGATGCTAATGGTCTCCCAGATGTTGAGTTGAATCTAAATCTGATTTCAATATATCCTTATACACCTAATGCTTTAGCTCAAGTACTGTGGGATTGTAGAAATGTTTCTGAAGTAATTGATTGGTATCAGAATCATAAATGGAATGGTGTTCTTGGAGGTCAATTCCATTATGCAGATAGTTCAGGAGATGCTGTAGTTGTTAGTGTTAATGCAACAGGCCAATGGGTTTTTACTGGAATTGATTCTACTTTTCTTGTTTCAACTAATTTTAATTTACATGATACTACACATGGATATTACCCATGCAATAGATATGATACAGCTACACAAATGCTTGGAGAAATCACTACTGAAGAAGATCTTAACGTAGCCAAGTGTGCAGAGGTGCTTTATGCAGTCCATCAAGAGGGAACATATGCTACAAAATATAGTAACATCTGCGATCCTGTTAATCTTGAGTTTTATTTTAACTCTGGTGATGAATTCTCTATCAGTGAAAAATTTAATTTAACTGCCAAACTCGCTGATATGGACTCATTCGAGGAAAAAGACAGATTCTTTGGAGTAGCTGGTGTAGATGGAGGTGTTTTAGTAAAGACTGAGAAGATAGATATTCAATTTGAGACCAACACAAATACTACTTCAGAAACTGCTGGAATAACTCTGATAATCAGTATTCTAGGAATCTCGGTGAGTGTACTTGTAATAGATATTTTTAGAAAAATCATTAAAAAGAGATAAGAAATGCTTCCTCCAATTCTGTAGGGAGTTAATTTAAAGTATGTAATGCAAAACAAATCCAATGTTAGCTGAAAAATCTATTCTAAATGATATTACTTCTTTGCGAATTTACTAGTTTAAGAGGTAAAGGTATCAGTACAAGAATCTTTCTAACTAAAAGAGGAGAATATTTCACCAATTTATTTTTAAGTCAAAGGGATGTATTATAATTTAAATTAAGACGGATAATTATATCTGTTTTGAAGAAAAAAATGAGGTTAAAAAATGAAAAAAATAAATCAAGGTATAGCGATAGCTATTACAGTAATTTTGTGTTTCTCTTTGAATCAATCAGCTTTAAATGGATTAAGCAATACAATGCCACAAGATTCATTCAAAACTGAAGAACAATCAATAAAAGAGGCTCCGGGTGGGGTTCTAATTGATTTTGACGATTTATCAAGCTCTACATATATCTACTCATACTATGATGATGTAACATTCTCTGATGGATACTCTGTTTGGGATTCAACTGGAAATCCGTATTACTATTCTTTGTCTTCACCTAACGTAGCTTACAGCAGTGAGCTAAATAACAACATTACCTTTGATAATC
>JAGLTP010000330.1 GCA_023135215.1 Candidatus Heimdallarchaeota archaeon | reverse complement strand
GAAACTACTTTAATCAAAAAAGCTGATCTAATATTCGTTACAAATGAGTAGCCGACTAATTTTATCTCCATTCTACATAAACTGATTCTATGTCTTCAGGTAGGTCTATGTTTTTTAGATTGAATAAATCCAAGGATAATCTTTTTGGGAAGAAGATAAATTTAGCTTTTTTGAGAGGTTTTGAATCGAAATAAGGAATGTAAGGAGTTTGAATACCTGCCCATCCACTTTTTTTAGCTTCGAAACACAATCCTTTTGCTAAATCAGTCGCATCTTTTGAAGACAATCTGTGTATATGTACAGCATCCAACCAGCCAAATGTAGTTTGGTTACCAAAACCTGCTAGGACGAATTCCCAAGCAAAAATAAACCCATCTATTTTACTTGCATCATTTTCATGTACAACGCAAACTACATTCGGATTACTTAGCATCCACTTGAGATCCTCATAATTGGGTACAATCGAAATTTGATTTCTTTCAGCGAAATCCCCCATGAGTTCGAATATTTGATCAATGTCATTTTTATGATATCTTCTAACAGACAGATTTTTGGGTTCCTTTACACTTTGTAATAGTTTGAATACTAGTTTTTCATACCACTTTACTTTTACAGCGGAAGTTGTTTTATTTGCATCAAAAACTCTAATAATATATTTTGTGAGATAAAAAGCTCTTTTCATTGGAATATTGGTCTCCCTCGCAACAGCTTCTGCAGTATCTATCCCTCTCTGTTCTGGTTCAAAGAGAGCAAAACCGCAATCATAATCCGCTGCTAGCCCCATTTCAAGCATTTTCTTTCCCATTAGTTTTGCTAAACCTTGTCTCTGATGATCAGAACGAACAGAAATCCAAGAAGGAATTGCAGATTTATACACTTTTTTATTTATAGCAAGTTTTCGAGGTATCAAACCAAAAAAACCCACTAATTCGTTAGTTGGTTTATGTATTGCTCTAATAAAGAAATCATTGTCGATAGAAGGACCTCCAAAAATTGTTCTAAAAGTCTGTTCTGTGAAGATTATACTAGCTCCTTCCACTTGTGCTGCTGCATCAGCTAGAAAAGCTGCTGTAATCAATTTAGAATATTCTTCTATATTGCTCTTATCAAGAGTAAATTGCTCAATACTGTATTCTGATTCTTCTTTTTTGTTCAAAAAATCACCTTAAATGCCTGTTTCTGGGGATATGTAGATTCTTTTCTTTCTTTACCGTTTTATATAAATCTTACTTGCATCTACGAGGGAAGGAGAAAATGGGATTTTTAAATTAGTTTTTTAAACAAGCTGTTTAGTTTATTTTTTATGATTGATTTCAAAGATCTAGTAAGAAAGAATTATTCTATCATAATTCTATTTTCAATACTCTTTCTTTTCTTCTTACAAGCTCTCTCTGACTTAGTCGAGAGAATCTATGCTTTTGCTTTGCTTAACCTAGAACCAGATGAGAATATTCTAGGGCTTCTATTCTTCTTGTCACCAGTTGTTTTACTTTTTTTTGGAAAGAAATTTCCTGAAATAGCAATGTTGATAGTAGGAGAGATTATGATCATATCTAGACTAATTGAGCCTTTAGTGACAAAACAAGGGATTTACATCTTAGCAGGATTAACGGTAGGAAGTTTTCTAATATTCCTTCCTGCATTCTTTGGACGAACAAAAGATAAGAACAAGAATATAGGATTAAACCTGGGTATTAGTTTAGCTATTGCTGTTTCTCTCTCAATCCTCTTCCGAACATTCAACGCTTCAATAGATGTCTCTCAATACAAACTAGGGCAAATTATAGGATGGATCTTAGGTTTAATAGCTTCATTCATTCTATTTGGTTACTTCCTAACAGAAAAAGAGATGGAAACCAAAGCCGAAGAGATAGAAACAAAAGCTAGTTTCTGGAAAATTTTAGGACTAACTATCGGAATATTCAGTATCTTCGTTGTTTTATGGTTCGTTTTCATGAGTCCGACTGTAATATCAAGATGGACTGAAGGTGATTATATTGGAATCATTGTTGGAATACTATCAATGATAGCAATTTCTGTTACTGTTAAAATGTGGAGGCCTGATATAATAAATAAAATTAAAACATGGATGTTATGGGTATGGAACGGTTTATTCTGTTTGTCACTCACACTAACAGTATTAGTTCATCAGCTAAGATTTCCAGATGATCAAGCTCTTTATCCCATAATTGCTCCACAAACTGCATGGTTCCATCAGATTCCCCTTGCTCTGATGATTATCAGTTCCCCAATCATCTACCTTGATTTCCTTTATTTAACAAGAGAAATTATTACCTTGAAACCATCTACTAGGAAACTTGGTGGAGCATTTGCAATAGGTGGTTTATACTTAGTAGTTATGCTATTTATCCAGATTCTTCCCAACTTATGGGGTTACTTAGAACCTATAAGCCCAGGATTTAGGGATAAATACTGGCTTGCTTTTCTTGTTCCCAGTCTTCTAATTGGTTTAGCAACAATTCTAGTTAAGAAGGAATCTTTGAATCTTGGAAAAATAAAAAGATCATATAATTCCAAAATTATTACTGTTGTAATATTAGGAATGATTTTTGTAGGAACCTTGATTGGTGCATTTGTAACTGCTCCAAAACCTGACTATACTGCGACAGGTAAAACCTCCCTCATAATTATGACTTATAATATTCAACAAGGAGTAAATGTTTCCGGAGATAGAAATTACGATGGACAATTAGAGTTAATCCAAAGTATTGATCCCGATATTATTGGCTTACAGGAATGCGATCCTACAAGAATATCTGGTGGAAATTTAGATGTGATAAGATATTTTGCTACTAAGTTAAACATGTATTCATATTATGGTCCGAAAACAGTCACCAACACGTATGGATGCGCAATTCTGTCAAAATTCCCTATATCAAATGCGGAATCATTTTTTATGTACAGCGATATTGAACAAGTAGGTTCATCACAGGTTCAGATAACTGTAGGTAGTTCTATCTTCAATGTATTTGTAAATCATCCTGATGGGGATGAAGACATAACCACAGTCTATCAGCAAGAAGAGATGTTGAGTAGGACCACAGGTCTTTCAAACATCATTTTTATGGGTGATTTTA
>JAGLTP010000033.1 GCA_023135215.1 Candidatus Heimdallarchaeota archaeon | reverse complement strand
TTGCTCTCCTTGCTTATGTTATAATTATAGGGGGCTACATCCTTGCTTACTACTTGCATAAAAGTTATTTGACAAAGAAATTAAACGAAGATGTATCTTTTAAAAAAGTGTTAGATCTTTATTTTCCTCCATCAAAGGAATAAAGATAACAGAAAGAAAAGTTAATCTAACACTTATTTTTACTCATTCTTGTGACACTTAAAATCGGTTTTCTTGTTAACCCTATTGCAGGGTTAGGTGGGAAAAAAGCTTGGAAAGGAACAGATGAACTAGATGCTGCATGGGATTTATTTGATGAAGGAGAAAAGTACGCATATGAAAGAGTTAGCAAGGCACTAGCATCTATCGCTTCTTCATTACCTCTGTTATTCTATTGTTGTGGTAATCCAATGGGAGAAGATTTACTAAGAAATCTCTCTTTTGATAGTGAAAAGGTTTACTTACCAGAAGAATCACGAACTAGTGCATTAAATACAAAAGACGCTTGTAAAATTTTTCTGGAAAAAAATGTCGATTTAATTATTTTTGTGGGAGGGGATGGTACAGCTCGTGATGTTACTTCCATTGTAAATGATAAAATTCCTGTTCTTGGTATTCCTTCTGGTGTGAAGATGTTCAGCGGATGTTTCCTCTATCATCCTAGAGATTTAGGAGAAATTTTAGATGAAATGGTGAATGGTGAAATTGCATATGCTCCTGAAGATGTATTAGATGTTGATGAAGAGCTTTTTAGAGAAAACAAAGTTCAAGCAACAATTTATGGGCAGTTATTAGTTCCTCAAAAAGTAGGTTTGATTCAGGGAGGCAAAATCTCCTCTTCTGTTACTTCAGCTGAAACTTACGATTCTATCGCATATGAATTAATCGATGAGCATAAAATTCTTGACGGTTTAATCGTTTTAGGAACTGGAAGCACAGTATATCATATCTTTAAATCGTTGGAGATAGAAAAAACATTACTTGGAGTAGATCTATTAAAAGATGGAAAGATTCAAGAGACGGATATAGATGAAGAAACTCTCTATCAAAAAACCAAGCAAAAGGATGTTAAAATTATACTTACACCAATTGGAGGTCAAGGATTTCTTCTTGGAAGGGGAAATCAACAGATTAGCTCAAGAGTATTAAAAAGTGTAAACAAGTTTGAATTTATTATTGTTTCTCCGGAACAAAAATTGGGGACAATAGATATCTTAGAATTAGATTTAGATGAACCAACTTCCATTCCCGATATAAGAAATGGATATATCAAAGTCTTAACTGGATTTCATAGGTATACGCTTACAAAGATAAATGTTCAAATCACTGACTAAATCTCCTCTCTAAACCTCGTTTTTAGCTCATGAACATCATCATCATATTCTTTCTTGATTAAATCAGTAGTATGACGAAACTCTGTTGCTTTGATCATACTTCTTACTTCTTTTATCTTATCTACTACTTCTCTTTTATATCTCTCATACTTCTCTTCATCTAGAATCTGATTATGAATCATCCCACTAAGAATTAGGGCCTTTTCTATAAAAACTACAAAAGGAAAGCAGACATCATAAACTGAAGCTCTGCCTTCTTCAGAAATACAAAGCTTAAGATTCCTAGCTATATCTGGTAGAATAACTACATCAAAAAATAATTTCTGACTTTTTTCATTTGCTAGATAATCTAATAGTTGAAGCAAGCTATTTTTCAGTTCTGGTACAAATGCCTTGAAATCTTTTGGTTGAAGTGACAACATATTATCTGCGTCGAACGCAGGTTCAATGGTTTCCTCTTCAATAGTAACTTCAGGAGCTTTTTCAGCTTCTTCCTCTTCTTGTGCTTTTTCCAAGTCTCCCTTTTTAGGTTTTTTCAGTTTCTTTTTTAAATGATAGATTTTTCTTAAATCAAGGAAGACATTATTACCTCGAAAGACAATATTGTGAGTTTCTCCAGGTTCATAAATGTATTTTCCTTCCTTTTCCGCAACAGCTTGAAAAGTCCCATCTTCCCATATTGGAAAAGATATTGTATACGAAATTCGTGCTGTCCCTTCTTTTGAAAACATTTTAGCTGCTGTGATATCTGAACTAAGGTTGTTTTTATCTCCTATTAGAAACACATTGTCAATTCCAGGGTCTTCTCCTTGATATATTACCACAATTTCTACATAGTCATTCTCTTTAACATTTACTGATGACATGTAAAGAGGAAAGTCATCACTACTCATATTACTCACTTCTATTAAATTGTTAAATCAAAAAAAGGTTTTCGGAACTGATAGCTTCAAAAAGTAGCTAAAAGTATCCCCTTCCAGATGTATTATTCAAAAAAACTCTGAAGTTTTTCTATAATGTAATTGATATTATCATCTGAGAGGGAAGTTACCATTGGTAGTTCAAAGTGTCTCTCTGCGATTAGTTCAGCATTAGGGCAAGAAACTGAAGTATAGTCTGGGTACTCTATAACTTTGGAAAGGTGCCATTTTGATAAATCCTGATAGGACGGTTGCTGATATGATAAGACAGAATATATTGTACGGGAACCAATGTTATTAGATTTCAGATATTCAATTATTTGTTTTTGAGTGATATCTTCTTTCCTAATGCATGGGGCCATAATATAATCTGAGTGCTTATGCCCAGGCAATAATTTTTGTAATCTGAGATTCTCTGAATCCTTAAGTAATTCTCTGTATTTATCTCCATTATAATGTCGTTTTGACATTATCTCTTCTGCCCGGTCCATTTGGACATTCATTACTGCTGCTGTCATGTCTGTCATTCTATAGTTGAAACCGATCAAGTAATGTGAGTATCCTCCATCTGGACTTCTTCCATGGTTCTTTATACTTGTAATTTTCTGAAACAGTTCCTCATCATTAGTTGTAATTGCTCCTCCTTCACCACCCACTAGATTCTTAGTTCCGTAAAAGGAATAACAACCAATGCTACTAAAATTACCGACATGTTTTCCATCTATTGTTGCACCATGACCTTGAGCACAATCCTCTATGACAAGTAATTCTCTATCCTCTGCTATGTCGCTTATAGCTTTCATATCGCAAGGATTTCCAAAAATATGAACAGGCATAATTGCTTTAGTTTTATC
>JAGLTP010000329.1 GCA_023135215.1 Candidatus Heimdallarchaeota archaeon | reverse complement strand
ATGGAACAATTATAGTTGATAGATGCATAAGCGAATTTCCTATAGATTTCAAGGATATTGTACCTTTTCCGGAAATAGAAAATGAATTGAAATTTGAAATTGATAGAGGGAGAATTGTTAATATAGAAGGAAAACAAGAGGTAGATTTTCTAAAAAATGAATGTTTAGCAAGAGTTGATTACAATGGATATACTCTAGGAGAGGTTGCTTTTGGTACAAATCCAAATAAGAGCTTAGAGAACAATATTGCTATTCAAGAGATATTAAGAGATACAGTTCATTTTGGATTCGGATTAAATGCACATTTAGGGGGAGATATAGTCTCAAATGTCCACTGGGATGCAGTTATAGAATTCGATCACGATGAAATAGAATATTACTAATACTAAGTTAATAATCGATTTCAGGTCTTCTCTCCTGTATCATTTCAATGGGCATTGAAAAATCGAATTTTGAATCAAAATAAAGAGCACAGTAACATCTTCCAAACTCAGCAATATCAGGTTCAGCATAATCACAAGGACAGACTATGTCTCGATCCATTTTAAAATCTTCAAATGAATCTCTGCATGGACAGTTATAATATCCAACATTGTTAAAATATCTAGTTAAGCCATCTACTAACATGTCTAAGGTTCCATCATCATTAATATGAAGAATCCATCCTCTTGTTGATGCAACTCTTTTAACATATTCTAGGGTTTCCTCTAGATTCTTTTCTTTCTTCATAAAATCATCTTTTAATCTAGCATTTCTTTCCAGTTATCTATATTGAAACCAGCATAGAATTCTTTCCCGTTTATAACCAAGAAAGGATATCTTATCATAGTATTGAAAAATTCTCTTAGCTCTCTTTTCAAAACTCTTTTTTCTTCAAACGGTATGAAATCTACATCGACATATTTGTAGAGATAATTATTATCTTCTAGCCATTTTTTGCCTTTTTTACACCACTGGCAGGTGCTTAATGCAAACAATACGATGTCCTTTTCATTCTTCTCACCGTTTACAATGACAATTTTTCCTGTTATTTTGATATCTTCAAAACTCATTGAATTACCAGAATAACCTTGATTGATGTAAATATAAATTTGTCTCTGTTACAACATGCTTAAAATGAATAAGTAAAATATCCGAGAAATGGGAAAAGAAAAGTATTTTTATGTTTTATAAACTAAGTAGTATTATGGATATAGTAAATCCTAATATCGATAAATACATAGATTCTTTAATTTCAAATAGAGATCCTGTTTTTGTGGAAATGGAAACATATGCAACAAAAATATCTTTCCCGATAGTAGGTCCTCAAGTTGGTCAAATCCTAATGAGTTATGCTAAATTAATGAATGCAACAAGAATTCTTGAACTAGGTTCTGGTTATGGATATTCAGCTATTTGGTTTGATAAAGGTATGAATGAAAAAGGGGAAATAATTTGTACTGATTTTTCTCATGAAAATGAGTTGCTGGCTATGAAGTATTTTGAAAGTACTCACATTAAATCAAGTATAAAGTATCAGATTGGGAACGCATTAGAAATAATGGAACAAACTGAAGGAGAATTCGATATTATCTTCAATGATGTTGATAAAGAAGATTATCCGAAGACATTACTGGCATCTATACCAAAACTTCGAAAAGGAGGAGTACTTATCACTGATAATACTTTATGGTATGGAAGTGTCATCAAAGAAGGTACTATAGGAGATGCGACACAAGGAGTAATGGAGTACAATAGACTTGCATTTTCAGATACAAGAGTGATTTCAATTTTACTACCAGTTAGAGATGGTCTAACAATATCAATAAAACTGTAATTCCTCTTTAAATCTCTTTAAGGGATTTCTTAATTTTCTTTAAAACAATTTTCTTCTTCTTTTGATATTCTTTAACTGGAGGATTATGTTTTGTTAGTCTAGCAAAATTCTTCAAAACTGCTATATTCTGTAAGAGAGATAAATCTTCATCTGAAGTTTGATATAACAGTCCCATAGCATTGTTAAAATCCTTTTTCGAATAACCATCCACTATTTCGTCCCTTATTTTCTTATGTATCATTTCAGAATTCTTCTTATGAAGGTGGGAAATTAGCACGCTTAAGATAATCATCATTTTAAACTTCTTATCATCTTTCTGGACATCTTCAAGGAGAGACATTTTTTCTGAATACTGTTTATGTATACTTTTTGTTCTGATATTGAGTTCTGATGCGATTTTATCCATAAATTCCTCATCTTTCCCTTTTTCAAATAATGTACTGTGCTCTTTGATTTTTAATATCATATCATTCATTATTGCTCCACTCCCCTTTATTTTCATTCTTTTACTTGCCCGTCTATCAATAATAAAATCAGGTTTTGCAAAGAATTGTTGTGATAATAAATATTCAACAACATCAAAGTATTTCCATTTTTCTTGAGGTACCTGATTTTTTTTAGACATTCTAACCCTCTTATATTGGAGCAATTGTGTTTAAAAATTTTGGCCTTTCTTTGTACCATCAACTTTCAGTATTCAAATGCTTTGCGAAAGAGCTTATCATTGAAGGAACGTTGGATGAGTTTTTCAATTTCATTTCTTCTCGAAATATCTTTTTTAATAAATATCTGCTTTGTGAGAGAAGCTATTTCTTTTTCAATTTCTTCTGTGAAAAGTGGAATTTGTATATTGGATAGTATACGTTGTGTAAAAGCTATTCTGTGCCCTCTCCGAGCTCCAGCAGATAAATAATATTCTCTGAAGAAATTACTATTCAAATAACCAAGAAGGAAATATGGATCTATCTTCAGTGGGACTATAGTTAGAATATCTCCAGAAGGCAAGTATTCCTCGTCAGACATACTAAATCTATTATATTTGCATCTATCTAGAGTTGGAACATAAATCTTTAATTTGCTCAAGTAATGAATAAAATGTTTATAGTTTCTGAGAGCTTGCCATTGGAACCATTTCTTATTTGAAGGGAGATACCTATCATTCATCTCATTTTCAAAGTATGAAAACTTGTGGAAAATATTTGGATATTGTTTCTTCAAAATATCTTTAGAATTCAAGTCATCTTTAATAAGAATATACTGTGCACTACTTTCAGTCCAATAAGCTTTACAATGACTAGCTTTTACGCTTCTAATAACTAGCTTTCTTTCTTCTTCATTGAAATTGTTTACCTCTTCATCAGATACAATAAATGCTTTATCAAAACCTGATACCAAGCCTACACCTATCCAGGCTACTTCTTTTAGAGATATAGAAGAATCTATCTTAATCTCTGGATAGGTTGTCCAGATTGATGTTGAATCAGAAAAAATAGGTTTCTCATTATAATAAAATGCTTCATTACTAGCATTGCTACTTAATGCGTCTAATCCCTTATTCAAGATGTTTTCTGTAGAAATTTTCCTACTTACAATCCTTAAAATCTGTGTTTTATCTTCCTTACTTGATTTTCTTTTCTTGAACTTCATTATAATAGTTTCTGGATTTTCTCCTTCAAATAAACGAATTTCATCGAGGTCAATAATTATACTCAGGAAACCTTCTGTAATTATTTTTTCTCTTACAATCCTAGCAAAAGTGTTGTAGAAGAATCCATAAGGAACTATATAGATCAATTCTCCATCTTTCTTGAGCAAATCTATGGATTTCATAATGAATGCATAATAAATATCTGATTCTTTGCTTGCTACGATGTTAACTACTTTGTTTCTAACAACCTGAGGTAGAGAATTATAATGTGCATAAGGTGGATTACCAATTACGATATCATACTTCTTTTTAGGTTCCCAATCTAGATAATCATCATTGTAGAGCTTTACTTTTGGATATTTTTCTTGGCAATACTTGAACAATTCAGAATCTAATTCAATCCCTTCGATATTACTGTAATTAGCTTCTATAAGCTGTTCAAGAAAAATACCTTTCCCACAACCACTATCTAAGATATTAATAGAAGTCTTACTTTCATGAAGATCACCAATCAAAGAAACCATTAATTTGGCTATATCCTTTGGTGTTTCAATGAAAGCTATCGTTTCTTTCGTTAGGTTGTGTTCTGTCACTATTCTGATATAATTATACTATATTTAAAAATCATTTCTAGAATTCCAAAGCATTGGATATAAAAAAATATATGATTTTGGTAAAGGAAAAAGAATTTAAATTTCCTCTTTAATTCGACTTAATTACCTAATCAGAGAGGATAATAAATGTCTGTTGAGGATCATAGAAAAATTGCACGAGAAAAAATGAAAGGTCATTGTGGTGTCTATAAGCACTGTGATGGAGCAGACGTAAGAATCTGTCAGAGAAATGCATATGGAAAAGGTATCGGATTCGGAGGAGTAGGTTCTGGTCAAAGTTTTAAGAATAACTACGATGCAGTAAAAGCTATTAAGATAAAGATGCGAGATATTGGAGATCACTATGCTCCAAATACTGAATATGATTTTTTTGGAAATTCACTTACAATGCCTATAATGGGAGCGAGTGTTACAGGTGTAAATTCATTTGGTGGAGACTCTGTTATTACAGAATCAGATTTTTGCAAAGCTACTGTTATGGGTGCTAAGGCAGCAGGTACTGTAGGTTGGAGAGGCGATACTTACACTTATGATTGGGATTTCATGCCATGCTATGATGCCATTTGCAATGTAGGAGAAGGATGGGGAGTTAAAATAAGTAAACCTAGAGACCAAGAAGTTCTAAAAAAAGTTTTCAAGATGTATGAAGAAGGGGGAGCTATAGCTGTAGGTACTGATGTAGATGGTTGCGGTTCTACTATAATGGCAGCTAATAATAAACCTGTTTTCAGAAAATCTCCAGAAGATATAAAAGAACTAGTTAATTCAACCAAACTTCCAGTAATAATCAAAGGTATTATGTCTGTTGAAGATGCCATTGCAGCTAAAGAAGCAGGTGCAGCAGCAATTGTTGTAAGTAATCATGGAGGTAGAGTACTTGATTACACTCCAGGAACAGCTGAAGTACTTCCCCCTATAATTGATGCTGTCAAAGGTAAAACTCGTGTTCTAGTCGATGGAGGAATCAGAAACGGTTATGACGTCTTAAAAATGCTAGCGGTTGGAGCTGAAGCTGTACTAATAGGTAGAGATATTGTTAGAGCTGCAGTAGGAGGAGGTATAGAAGGCGTTTCAGCTTATTTTGTCCTACTCCAGAAAACTCTTGAAAAAGCTATGAGAATGACTGGTGTAGCTTCCTTGAGTGAAATCACTAGAGAAGTAATTTACGGATAACAATCTAAGAAGTTAGAAGCTTCTTTATTTTTTCAATAGAAATAGCTTCAATTTTCTTATCATCCCTTCCTTTCATTGTCTTAGCTTTCAGTAGTGAATTTAAAATTGCTTCTTCTGTAGCTTCTACTGTAGCTTTAAGCAGGAAATTGAATAACTTTGAAGATTCATTGATCATCTCTGTTTCAAATTTGTAATCTTTTCTGTCATGAAGAATTTTATTAGCTGTTGTAAAAGAGATGATAATATCTCCAGATCCCCGAGAAACGAAACTTCCAGTTCTTGAAATTCCTAAAGGAGCTCTTTTAGCAATCCTTTGAAGTTGTCTTGAATTCATGGGCGCATTAGTTGCAACTATAACCATTATTGATCCTTTTTCTTTTGATTCTGATTCTATAGATTCATTTTCTTGATGATATTTTTGACCTAATATTGTTAGATCTGTTTTATGACCAAAGTTGGACAACACAAGAACACCAATAACGAATTCTTCATCTTCAAACACTATTTTTCTAGAAGATGTTCCTATTCCGGATTTAAATCCAAAAGATGCCATCCCTGTTCC
>JAGLTP010000328.1 GCA_023135215.1 Candidatus Heimdallarchaeota archaeon | reverse complement strand
GTGTTTAGGCACAAGATTATTAAACAGAAAATTTGTGTTACCTTATATGGCTACTGTTTGGTGTTCTGAAACAGAACTCAATGATATAGAACTTGTCTGTTTTGATAAAGATGGGACATTACTCAGCTTGAATATGTACATACCTGTTATGGAGAAAAGAACAGAGCTTCTTTTAGAGAGATTTCATTTATCAGAGGAAAGTCGTAACGATATCCTAGAACTCATGGGTCTAAATCCTGATACTCTTGAAATTATTTGGGGTGGTCCTATACATATCGAAAGAGTAGAGATCATCAGAAGAACTAGAGAATATCTTAGAAAATTCTCAATAAACTCAACTGTTGAAGACATTGCAGAAATTTTCGATGAAGTTGACAGTCTTGTAGATTTTTCCGATAATGTTGAAGTCTATGAAGGCGTAAACAAGGTACTTCAAGAGCTTCGTAAAGAGAAAATAAAAACTCTTCTTGTTACTCATGACGGAAAAGAACCAGCAGAAAAGCAATTGATGAGTGCGGGATTGTTTCATCTCTTTGATCTAGTACTAGGACTTGATATAGATTCACCCTATAATGCAAAACCTGCACCAGATATGCTTCAATATGCTTGCAAGATTTTAGAAGTTGACGTAACTAAATCTGTTGTCATTGGTGACGATGATAGAGATATGTTAATGGGTAAAAATGCTGGAGCTTCTTGTTGTATTGGAGTGCTAACAGGAAGATCAGAGGAGAAGGATCTGATGAATGCTGATGTTATTATTCAATCAGTTAGTGACATAAAAATTAAGTTATAATTTATTCTGAAAATGGAAAAAAAGAGAGTTGCTTTAATCTTCTGAAATCTCAACTCCAAGATAGTCTTCGATTATGCCTTTGAGTCTATCTTTTGTTACTCTGAAATCATCGATTTTTTGTCCATCTTGTAATCTGATTAATCTGAATCCAGGTCGAACTAAACTTAAATCGTGAGTACTCATGATTATAGTTGTTTTGTATCTTTGAGCAGTTTCCATTAGTAAAGTAACAATGTTTCTTGCGAGTCTTGAGTCTAAATTCGCAGTAGGTTCATCAGCTAAGATGATGGGAGCTCTTCTGGCTAAAGCAATTGCTA
>JAGLTP010000327.1 GCA_023135215.1 Candidatus Heimdallarchaeota archaeon | reverse complement strand
TTAGCTGATTCAGGGGCTAAAGATGCGGTTGGTTCATCTAGAAAAATGATCTTAGGATTATGAAACATTGCTCTAGCAATTGCTACTTTCTGTTTCATACCTTTGGAGAGAGTACCTGCTGGTTCATCTATTTTTTCCGATATCTCAAATAAATCAATAATCTCTTCAATCCTTGGTTTGACTTCTTCTTTTGGTACATCGTACAAATCTGCAATAAATTCAAGGTTCTGACGAACAGTTAATCGTTCATATAAAGCTGGAGTCTCTGTTAATAAACCAACATTACTTCTTATCTCCTGAGCATTTTTAACAACGTCTAAACCTAACACTGATGCTTTTCCGTCTGTTGGACGAAGAAGACCTGTTAATAATCTAACACTAGTAGTTTTTCCCGCTCCATTAGGGCCTAATAAACTATAAATTTCTGATTCTTCTATTGCTAAATCTAAGGAATCTACAGCTCGAAGAAATGTCTCCTTTGTCTCGTAATCTTTTGTTAATTTTAAGGTTTCAACAGCTAACATTTTTTCACTTGAATTGAGGAGAAAAATGACTGTATTAAATATTTTTAAAGATTCCAACAGTAGAATCAATCAAATAGACTCTTTATGATGGAAATTACTTCCCATATCTCAGTGTAGGAGTTGTAGAGAGCTGATGGGGTGATACGAACAATGTTCGGTGGACGGAAATCATGTACAACATTTTTCTTTAGTAATTCTTCATGTATTTTGTAAGCTTCTTTGTGTTCCAAAGCCACATGTCCTCCTCTTCTTTCTTCTTCTCGTGGAGTTCCAATTGAGAAATTATAAGGCTCTTTAGAGAGCAATTCATCTACAAGGAAAATCATATAGTTAGTCATCTTCAAAGATTTTTCTCTTATATTATCTATTCCTGCTTCTAGAGTAACATCAAGAGCACCTTCAAGAGCTGCAGATCCTAGAATAGATGGAGAAGATATCTGCCATCCTCCAGCATTTTTTGCTTGTTCGAAATGTAGATTCATCTCAAATTGCTTCTCTTTCACATATCCAAACCAACCAGATAATGCAGCTTCTTCTCTAAAATGCTTCTCGTTTACATAAAGAAAAGCACTTGCTCCTGGACCTGCATTGAGATATTTGTAACTACACCACACAGCAAAATCAATTCCCCATTCATCAAAATGATGTGGAACTACTCCTACAGAGTGAGAACAATCCCAACCAATGATTATTCCTCTTCTATGGGCTTCTTCTGTAAGATATTCAATATCAAGTAACTGTCCGCTTCTAAATAAAACTGAGGGAAGTAATATAATTGCTATTTCATCCGTCATAGCTTTAGTTATTTCTTTTTCATCTAGAAATCTTCCATCATTACTATCAACAAGAACTAGATGTTCCTCTGGATCCAATCCTTTAAGTTTCACTTGACTTTGAAGAGCATAGATGTCTGTTGGAAAATTTAACGTATCAGCTAGAATCTTTGTCCTTTTTCCTGATGGTTTATAAAAAGTACTTACCAGAGAGTGAATGTTAATTGTTGTAGTACCAGTTGCAATAACTTCAATCGGTTTTGCGCCAATTAATGAAGCAGCTTTTTCACCCAATCTTTCTGCAAAGAAAAACCATGGATTCTCGATGTTCACCCACCCCTTAACTCCCATGGTTTTCCATTCATTAATAACACGTAAGAGAGTCTCTTCACCTTCTTTTGGAAGTAATCCCAAAGAATTACCATTCATGTAGATTGTGTTTTCAGGTATGTAAAACCTATCGCGAAAAATTGCTAGATCATCTTCAATTTCTAGTTTTTCTGCAGATTCTCTCGCAACTCCAAAGTTCTTGATAGTCATTCTTTTAAGAATTCTTTTTACTCATTGATATCTTTTGTGATTTAAAAATAAAATTTCAGTTTCTCAATTGAATTGGTCTCAAATCCTCTTTTTTCTCCTTATTAAGGAGAATTAATTGATATTCATTCGATATTTTCATTTTAATTCTCCTATTAGATAGATTAGATAGAACAAATTCATAAAAGTGTGATATTTCATCGAGATTATGATCTATTCTTCTTAGTAGACGTGCTAAATTTAAATTAGCTACTATATTTGAAGGATTCATTCTAAGACTCTCTTCAAGAAGCTTTTTAGCGTCCAAGAAATTCTCCTTTTCAAAAGCTCTAATTCCTTGGTTAGCTAGTCTAAGTGATTGAATATTGATAATCTCAATTGCGAAAAATTCATTAGAATTTCGTTCCAAAGACGTTAAATAGCTCAGCATTTTCTCAAAATCGCCTTTTTGTTGAAGCATTTTATCTATTTTCCATATCCAATGATTAAAGAATCTTGTTACAGACAAAAGAAAATTAAATTGATCTTTTCTCCACTTTATCCAATCAGTCATAAGAAGAGATTGAAATTTAGTCTCTTCAAGATAGTCTAGAACTTCTTTATTGATTTCATTTGTCTGATTTTCAGGAAATAAATCTAAGAAGATTTTAGATAATTTTGGATGAATTATTGATAAAGAAGCACAAAAATTAGTTATCCTGGATCTGTTGAAAAAATTCTGAATATCTTCAGGTAAAATATTAAAAAGTGATAAGAAACAGTTGTTCTCTAAAACTTCATAGAATAAAGTCTCTTTAATTTTGAAGTGTGAGTTGATTTTTGAACGGAAAGTAGTAATAAAATGTTTCCTTTCTGAAATATCTGCATCTAAAGGTTTACTTACTTGGTATCTCATTCCTCTTTCTTCTTTGAAACTTCTTTGTTTCATTTTTCGAATTTTTATAAAACCTATTCTAGAAAGAGTTTTTTTCAAAAATGCAGCTGTAAAACCTATCTTGTGAATATTTCCTCTATTATCTACTCCAAACAGAAATTTCAAAGTTAATATTTGCTTTCTGTAATTCCTTAAATTTAATTTATTTACTGATTTCGATAAATTGGGT
>JAGLTP010000326.1 GCA_023135215.1 Candidatus Heimdallarchaeota archaeon | reverse complement strand
AAATTCTTTTGTTTTGCTTTGCTTCTCTGATACAATGTTTCCTTCAACATAAGACCAAATTACAACTTCTAGATTATCGAATTTTGTCTTGAGTAAACCGTTTTTTGTTTTAATTGGGTAAATTACTTGATCAATATTTATATTTTGATTCAACTGATTTGCAACATTGAGAGAAAAATCTAAAGAATGTGATTTACTCTCAGTTAGACGGTTAGCTTCGTACATTTTCAAAAAATACGTTGTTTTATCGCTTGCTTTTAACGAATATGAATAAGCGATTTCCCCTAATGGAACAAAAGATAGTTTCTCAATCTTAATTCCATATTCCTTTTTAATGTGATTCATGAGGTTATTTTTGTTTACGTTGGGTTCATTTTTCATGATTAATTCACATCATTAGATACTACTAATATTCTTCCTTTTAATTTTCTTAACATTATAGCTGAGAGATTTTTTGATTATTATTCTTGTTATTTCTAATTCCCACTAAGTAATAGATTAGATAGACCACTATAACTGCTGAGGAGATTATGATCGCTGTCGATAGGAAAACCCAGTTTATCCCGTAGCCATTCCATATGGGGGTTAAGCTGAAGGTTGTAATTGATCTGGAAAAAGAAACATAAAATCCTAGAGCTCCTAGAGCCATTCCTCTTTGTGCAGTCTTTGATTCCACCGTTGTTCCAGTATTAACACCTATATAACTTGTAAGACTGCTACCACTGTAAATTATGTACACAACAACTAACCATGCGAAGGAATCTACGAATGTCATTAAAACAAGCATACTAGAGGAAATTAATATTGTAAAAAGTATGGGCATTCTATAACCAATTTTATCAATAATTTTACCTAGAAATGGTTTGAAAAAGATCAAAACCCCTGCACTTATCCAAAAAACTTGAGCTACTACGTCATCAGGGTATCCTTTTGACACAACAAGGAAAGGGAAAAATGCTGTAACCATATATTCTAAGAATGCTATAAGCAACTGTACAAGATAAATGAAGCTCAACTTCTTTTGTTTGGTCACATTTACTAAATTCTTAAACATTGTAACGAATGATTCAAGCAATGCCTTAATCTTCGATTCAACTTGCAACCTATCTTCTTTTCTAAGTACTTCAGGCATGAAAAATGCCATTCCAATAACACCCAAGAGAGAAATCCCAGCTCCCCATGCAAATAAAACTCTAAGTTCTACCTGAAAATGTTTCAATAATAGCACTGCAAGTAAAGAGCCCAATATCACACCCAAATCAGTTCCCTGAAAAACACGACCTTGGAGTTGCCCAATATTGTTCTCTTCAATATCTCCTATATAAGCAAATAAAATTGGCCAGAAACAGGACATGCCTATTGCTAGAAAAGTTATAGCTACTATTACGATGCTCCAATGTGTTGACAGAGCCATAACAAACAAACTTAAGGTGTAGAATCCAATACCTGCTATTAGAAGAGGTTTTCTTCCAACCATTTGTGAGAATTGACCAAGAGGAACACGTAAGAAAATCTGATAAATATTTCTGAGAGCTAAGATAACACCAATCAACCAAACTATGGTATGGATATCCTCCAGATGAAGACCAACGTACGACATGAA
>JAGLTP010000325.1 GCA_023135215.1 Candidatus Heimdallarchaeota archaeon | reverse complement strand
TAGATCCCTTATAACCATCGTCCCACAAAGGTTGAATGTTAAGTATGTCCTTGGTCTGAACAGTCTTTTTAATACCGTCTAAGCCTGTATAGGCGTATTCTGTATCTTCTGTTGGTTCTATGAAGTGGAATTGTGAATCTGTAAGATCAAATACATCTTTTACTCCAGCAATGCTTTCAAGAATCGGTCGATTTAACAACCAATCATCTAGCATAACCATCTTAAGGTTCGGGAATTCCAATCTAGGGCTGTAAGATTCAAGAAAACTGTTGTAAGTGTTTTTTGAATCAAAATGTAAGACAAATACTCTGAGTACATTTATTACTGGTAATTCTGTCTCGTGATCTATTACTTCTATTGGTGTTTCGATTGTTTTATCAGAGTGTACCATTAGAGTACCAATCTGAAACAAGAAAATAGAAATTAATAGAAAAGATAAACTAAAAATTGCTTTTCGTTTCATAAAGAAGTTATTATCTACCTACTTCATAAATTTTCCTTTCTGAAGATACTAAGAAAATCATATAAAGATGCCATAAAAAGGGTATACATGAATCAAGAGAAAGAACTCATCCCCATCTACCAGATAGATGCTTTTACAGACGTTCCTTTCAAAGGGAATCCTGCAGCTGTTTGTTTAATTACCAAGGAATATCCTGATGATGATCTGCAGAAAATAGCGGCTGAGATGAATTTATCTGAAACTGCTTTCATTTATGTTCCAAATATTGATAAAATTAAAAAAACTGATACTTTTCGCTTGAGATGGTTTACACCTACAGTTGAAGTGAATTTGTGCGGTCATGCAACTTTAGCATCAGCTTCTGTATTATTCTTCGAGATAGGAATAACTTCTAATAATGTCAATTTTGATACTTTGAGCGGGAGGTTAACAGCAAAGAAAATTAATGAATCTATAGGATTGAATTTTCCATTAAATGAACCAGAAGATATTACTCCTCCAAAAGCTCTTCTAAATGCTATGGGAATAGAAAAATGTTTGACTGCTGCTTATGCTACAAATGTAACTGATATCCTACTGGAGTTAGAAAATGATAAAGATGTCCAAAAAGTAACTCCGAATTTTGGGGAGATGCTCAAATTAAAACTGGATTTAGATATTCGAGGGGTAATGATAACTTCGAGAGGTTCAAACAACGTCGATTTTGTTTCCCGATTCTTTGCTCCCTGGGTAGGAATTAACGAAGATCCAGTAACAGGCTCAGCACATACTATACTTACTCCCTATTGGTCAAAAAAACTTGGGAAAACAGAAATGACTGCTAGTCAGCTCTCTGATCGTGGTGGAAAATTAACTGTCAAAATTGCTGAAAATAACCGAGTTGAGATTATAGGAAAAACAAGTTTGGTTCTTAAAGGAGAATTTTATCTCTAGCTAGGCTTCTTCTCCTTCTTTCTCTTCAAGAGCTTCAGAATTATTTATTTCACTTTCTCTACTTTTCTCTTCAAGAGCTTTCTGTCGTGCAACCTTTAATCCATTTATCTGTGAATCAATTAAACTGTTGAGATTATTTATCCGAATCTCAGTATTTTTCATAGGATCACATGGTGGTTCTGCAGTATGTAATGGACAATCGTCACAAATAGCTAAATTGGCTCTCTTACCTCTTACAGTAAAGAATAGAGCGATTTCAAAAGGAATGAAGGCTAGTAAAATCAATCTTATCCACCAAACAGGTCCAAGAACAATAACTGCTATATATGCTCCTGCTCCTAAACCCAAAGAACCTCTGAAAATAGATTTTAACCATTTCTTTTCTGGTCGAGTAAGTAGATGCATTCCAAAGGCTATAATTCCATAGACATAAACAATCGGGAGTATAATTGCATTCGCTCTAAAGAAATCATATGCTGCAAAGAAAGCAATTAAAGAAGCTATGACCATGGAATAGAAACTTGTACAGCCTACACAGAGTTTTACTTTTCCAATGCTAAAATAATGTTTCTTATATTGGCTACACGTAGGATGATGAGCGAAGTTCTGCCAAGCCGTTATTCTCACCATTTCCCAAATCGTACGTAGAGGGGTAAATTTTGTAAGAGTGATTTCCTCAGACAAATATGGTGTAACTATTTCATCATCTTCCATTTCATCACCAAAACAATATGCATCTGGCTTTAAGAGATACAAAATAGGTCTATTTTAAAGGTTTCTTAAAGTAAAAAAAGAAAAAAAAAAGTATTTTATTTTGGATATAGATCTGGAACATCATCAGTTGCAGCGAGGAAGTACATATATAAGTGACCTATCCACTTAGCGACTCTTAGAACAAAGTCGTAATGTAACTTGAATCTCTTACCACCAATCAAAACTGTAAGACAATTGATGAAGAATGTGATTCCAATAATGAAATTGAAAACCATCATTACTATACCGATAATGAGTCCATAAAATATTTGTAACAGTGGTCGAATGAGACAGAAATTCAATCGACTAGCTGCTTCTGTAAATCCTGGGAAGGACATGAAAGACAAATCTTCTTGGTTATATTTAAAATTATGTGCGACTGCATGCACAAATGTT
>JAGLTP010000324.1 GCA_023135215.1 Candidatus Heimdallarchaeota archaeon | reverse complement strand
GCAAGTCCTCTTGTTGATTTTTTAACTTGATTTTTCCTCTTTTTTATTTTGAATTAAATAATTTTATTATATAAATACCCGCGAAAAAAAGAGACAAACTGCAAAAAAACTGCAAAAAAATCCAGATTGTTTAAGTTTGGTAGTAATATTATTGTTCTAGACATGGCTACTTCCACAAGTGGCTAAAATACACCGGATATGGGAGGGAGTACCCTCCCTTATGATGCAAATGATTTTTAAAATATAGAGAGAATTGAATTTGCTGTTAAATGTCTGGAATCGCGAATACAAAGAAGCTGTCTGGAGAATTCTTCACTCCTTCTTCAGTAGTGGATTTTATGATTAGAAAAATTTTCGATCATCTCTATACAAAGGAAAGGATTCTAAACAATAATTTTAAGGAATTTCAGGATACGCTTCTTGAGATTAAATTTTGTGATCCAGCTGTTGGAACCGGGAATTTCATTTTAGGATTACTTCGATTTGTATGGACGAAAATTCAGAAATACAAAAATCTATCTTTCAAAGAACAGAACGCCTTTCTGAAATCATTTGTGCAAGAAAACATCTATGGTGTGGAAATAAAAAAATCATCACTTGATTTATGTAAATCAAGAATAGTTAACCTTTATCCTCAATTAGAAATTAAAGATCTAAAACACCTTAAAACTGGCAACAGTCTAATAGATCTAGATGCTTATGAGGTTCTTCATGGTAATGAGATTGAAAAACTAGTTCCCTTTTCTTGGACAAAATCCTTTTCAAAAAATATTAAGTTTGACGTAATAATCGGAAATCCTCCATATTTTAATCTCAAAAAAATGATACTTAAAGACGAAAGTATTCGTTTACTGTATGAGTATCTTAAAAAATCGAAAATCTGGAGTAATTACTTCCGAGCCTCATCAGATATCTACTACTATTTCATCATTCGTTCTCTCGAATTTTTGAATCAGCATGGATTTTTATCATTTATATTACCAAACTACTGGATTGAAAATAAATATGCAGATAAATTAAGAGATATTCTACTAGATAACCAGATTTTGGATATCTATGATTTCGGTGAGCTCAATGTATTCAAAGATGATGGTAAGTGGTTAAATATTTCCACCTGTGTTTTTATTCTAGAAAAAACTTCACCTTATAAGAAAATAAAAATCACTAAAGATATACCAAGGAATTTCTTCAGGAATGAAAGAGTGAAAATTTCGAGTTTTTCTATTGATAGTTCTGATTTAACTAAAAATAAGTGGATTCTTTCTCCATATTTGGAAAGAATAAAGAAAATAGAAAATAATACAAATTTTGTCCAACTGTCCTCAATAGCAACTATAGCACAAGGTATGTCTCCTGGAGTCAAGAGTGTATTTGTTCTTAATAACGAAACAATCAAAGAGTATCATATCGAATCAGATGTCTTAGTCCCCTTTGTCACAAATAAACACATCAAAAAATGGAACTTAGAATTCACAGAAAAGCTATCTGCAATCTTACCTTCATTGATTCAAAATCTAGAAGATTATCCAAACACAATGAAATATCTGCAAGAAAATAAAGAAAATCTTGAATCGGGTTCTGATAGAAAACGACTGCTAGATAAAAACAAAATTCGATGGTATGATTTTAGTGTTTATAGAAATCTTGATTTTTTTATGAATATGAAAAACAAAATACTCTGTCCATATCGTTCTCTCTCACCTAAGTTCAGTTTAGACAGAGAAGGTCACTTTGGGGCAACTGATATCTATGCTTTATCCCCTAAAGATTTAGATGATTTATTTAATCTTCTAGGCATATTAAACAGCAGTTTCATGGAGTTCTGGTTTAGAGAAGCAGGAAAGAGAAAAGGAAAGATGTTAGAGTTTTTTAGTGATCCTTTACGAAGAATACCTGTTCCTCAAAAAAAGAAAAGAGGTTCAATTACTAATGATGTCAAAGACATTATACGAATTTTAGATAAGAATTCAAATATCAAAACTGAGGAAACTAGAGAAATTGAGGAGATAATGAATGAAAAAGTTGCTCAAATGTATAATTTCGATTATACTTTCTTGCAAAAATATCTGAAAGAAAAGAAGTAAGTTATTCTAGAAAAGAGCAAATTATTCTCCACTCATCATACCCAGCTAAATATAGTCGAACATTAGGAAAAGCGAGTTCCTTCAAAACAAGATAAACCAAAGCTGACTGGGGAGCAGACTCACAATAAACAACTATTGTCTTATTTTTCTTTATCCCTTTATCTAGTAATTCCTTTTCAATATCCTCTTTTTCCTTGAGAATGAAATAATCAGGAAATTCCTCAAACAAATCTAGATACCAATAATGAATTGCACCTGGAATATTCCCACCTTGTTGATCCAAAAGTAAAGCATATTCAGAGCGATTGTCAACATAGGTTATATCATCAGAATTGATGCTCATTAGAATTTCGTCCTTAGATATTAGAATATTAGGATTTTCAACTTTAAAACTGATATCACCTTTTGGAAATTCTGGGATTTCTGTTGTTAGTGGAAGATTTTCTTCTTCCCATTTAGCAAGAGCCCCGTCTAGGAGATTCACTTTGAAAAAACCAAAATAATGAAACGTCCAAGCTGCAATTGAGCAGTTTAGATTGAACACATCATCAACAAGAATTAGTTTGTCATTACTGTTTATACCCTTCTCACGAAGATTGAGGAGGAGAATTTCTTCTTTGGGAAGGATATTTAATCCATCTTCATCATGTTGAACAAATATGTTATTATCTATATGAACTGAACCTTTGATATGTCCCTCCTCATATTTTTCATAATCACGTAGGTCAATAACCTTGTACTCATTTTTTTCTAAGTTTTTTACAAAGTGTTCAATAGTAACAAAGGTCTCAATGCGGTTCTCACTCATCTAAAATAAAATTTAGTTACTTCAAATAATAACTTTACCCTAGTACTAGACACTCACCCAATTTTTGCTAGCGTTCCAGCATAGATTATTGGTAAAACTAGAGTTATATCTGCAATTACTGTAACCATACTACTTTCTTCATCAACCTTCCCCCAGGAAATTGCTTCCTCCAGAGAAGCACCAGAAAGTCCTCCTGTTTCCACTCTATCCATTGTAATCTGAATAGCGTAATCAAAGGATTTTGGAGACATAAGACGAGATTGAAAAATGTAATTTTTTGGAACTCCACCTCCCAAAAACAAAGTTCCCGCTTTATCTGCATCCCACGCGAGTTGTTGAACTTTCCCTAAATCTGCTAAGTCATCTATGAGTATTTTATGCGTTTGAGAAAAAAGCCACATGTGTAATCCTAAAATACTGTCACTAATTGCAGGAACGAAAATAGGTACTTTCTTTTCATAAGCTGCTCTAACAAATGAATTTTTATCGTTGATTCTTTCACCAATCAGTTCTAACCATTTATACGACGAGAGTGTTAAAGAGTTATTTTCATCTTTATGATTATCCCAAATGTCTTGAAAGATTGGTCTCAAATTATCTTCCAATTTCATAAAAGATTCATCATCAACAAAAGCATCATATATTCTATCTATTGATTTTTCTCTCAGCTCCTTATCTGACTTGTAAGGTATTTGTTTGAGATGTTTTCCACCTACAGCTTCTATAATATCATGAGTAATATTAGCCCCCGTTGATACAATTACATGTACCATTTCTTTTCGAATCATCTCAGTGAGGATTTGTCTCATACCTCCAGGAACTAATGCTCCAGCTAATCCAAGGAAAATAACTGCTTTTTCTTCAATCATCTTTGCATATATATCTACAGCCTTCCCCACTCTTCCTGGACCAAAAACTCCAGATTGTTGAAATTCTTCAATTAGATTCTCAATAGAATAGTCATCTTTCAAATCGATCGGTTTAACTCTGGGATAGTCTTTTTTCTCTTGTTTCATCAATCTCAGAAAACTGTAATCATTTACCTTCTTTAGCTTTTTCGATTAGGAGTTCTATTTCCCTTGCTCTGAAAGGAGATTCTTCAAGCTCTGTATGGTCAATTGGACAGATATAGCGAATATTGTCCCCTACGTGAATAGACCCTAGTGGTAATTTACAGATGTATACTCTACTACAAGTTCTGCAGTAAAAAGTGGATCTTGTGGATTCTTCAAAAATATCTAAATCAGAATCAATAGCACAAGTTGGGCAAGGAAACATACAGATGGTTGGTCTATAACTTTCTTTTTTTGACATCAGATATTCACGATTGGTACTAATAAGTAAAAATAGTAGTTCTAACTTATTAATTTTAGGTTTAAATTTAATCAAAAATAGAAATTAAATTAAGACCATAATTTAAAAGAGGGGAAGTGCAGAACATCCTTATCATCGCTTAAAACGAATAATTCAAAATCCTCCAATGAAACTTCTTCTCTCAAAATTGGAGATAATAAGAATTTCTGAGATTTTGGGTGTATGGGTGTTCCTGTTGAGTAACTTGAAAAAGCAGGAGTGACAATCAGTTTAGCTTTTTTATACTTGAGAGGGCCCATTAAATAAGTAGGTGATTTAATCTTCTGAAGACCATTGACTCTTGCTGAAAATATGGGGTGTTCATGTGCGATGATTACATATTCAATTCCTTTTAGTAGGGTTTTAGGAAGATTTCTGTCTCCATGAGTAAAATAATACTTCCCTAGATTATAGTCTATTTCATGGTAAATTGCGTTTTTGATTTCTCTAACAACCCAATTAAGATAGACATCATGATTACCTCTTACTATATGTAATTCCTTAACATGCTGAGCGACAGAATTGAGAAAGTTTTTGACATCACGATTTTCAATTTTCGTTGGTTCATGAAAACTATGCTTTACATCACCATTCAAAATCAGTTTCTCAGGTTCAAGTTCTCTGATGTATTTCACCACGATCTCTATCAGCTCCTCAGTCTGATTATATGGAGAATAAGTGCCTTCTTCTAGCATAATAGCTTCGTACCCAAGGTGAAGGTCTGCAATGACTAGCGAGTTTTCATCCTCTAAGTAAAGAATAGGAGATGCATCTATTATTTGAATGCTCGAAGCTATTGAATATCGAGATATACTCACTATTTCACCTTACATCTAACCTAAATTCAGTGAACATGAAAGCAAAAGACTATAAAAAATTGTATGTCAGTAGAATACACACAGAGTTTGTTTTTAAGAAATAAAATTCTAAGAATCTTCACCAAGACCTATGGAAGCAAATCTTGCAGCATAGATTTTCTTTCCTGCTTCACAGCAATGAAAGACTATAGCACTCATTTTCTCTCCAACTAAATGCAATGTGAAAGCTTGTTGCCATTCATTAGCAGATCCAGGTAACTCCTTTAACAAAAGCCTGTATAACTCATGAGCACCCATTTCTAATGCTGTTATTTGTGTCTTATCGAATGTTTGAATGTCAGATAATTCAGAATGTACAAGTTGATTCAACACAGTGATACATGTTAGAATAGCTTTGTTAAGATTGTAGAAGTATTCCATAGTCTGCAATTGCATGGTCAGATGTTCTTGAGATAATATAGCAATTAAATCAACCATTAGCTTTGAGACGTTTTTCAAGTGAGTGAAAATTGGATCATATTGATTGATAGAAAGCTCCATTCTATCTTCAGGTTGATAGATTGTTGAAGTGATATCATCTATAAAGTTGATAACATTCTCATATAACTGCTCCATTTTAGTAGCTCTATCTTCCATTCCTGGATGATAAAGCAGAGTAAGGGTAACTAAATCAGCCATCCTTACCATTGTATCACAAACTAGAATAGAACAATGTAGAATTGTATCTGTCAAATAAGAAGGGTATTTTTCCTCAGATGACATGTTCATTTCCTAAATAATGAAGCTATCATTCTGATATAAAGATGTTATGCAAGAATCAGCCTGTTTGCTATTATAAAAACGAAAAAAAGGAAAAAAGGAAAAAAGGAAAATTTCAATCAAATCTCGAAATAGATGTTATTATGATTTTCATTTCGTTTGAAAATTTTAGTCTAGCTTCAATGAGATTCGATTGTTCCATTTTGATGATAGTATCTTGGCTATCTTCTTTTACTGAATTATGAACCTTATTCCATTTTGTTAGAGCTGTTTTTATTTCACTGATATCAATAACAGCATCCACCGAATAATGATCTGAACCTAGGTCATCATACTCTGTACCTGTGCCGACATTTGAGCTTATGAAGGAAGTATTGAGGTATTGATTTACGAAGATATAATCTATTCTGGAGTTCATGGTAGGAATGTTAAGAGTGTACCCTGGATCATTGGGATGCAGAGTTCTAAAGACATCTGTAAAATTATGAACCTGAGATGCATATTGACCATAAACAGGATCTTCAGGATATAGAAGCATGGTAACAGGACCATAACCAAAATCAGCACCTGAATCACCCTCTAGATCTCCTGTGTCAACTGGAGAAAGAGAATTAATGTCACCAATATAAATTAATGGTGCATCACCAATTACTTCATCAAAGTAATTGTTCAATCCTTCTTGTTCAAGTTCTCTCTGCTCTTTTTCAAAATCTGCAGCACAGCATTTGAGATGAACTCCTACTATATGTATCTCTTTACCATTTACATCAACAACTGCATGAAATGGATCGTGTGTTGGAGGGGCCGGTGAATCATCATCCCGATGCATATTGTTGATTTGATTAAACTCTAAAATTGGGTATCTACTGAAAATTGCTTGACCAGTTGTACTCCACTGTGTCTTTACCGTTATTCT
>JAGLTP010000323.1 GCA_023135215.1 Candidatus Heimdallarchaeota archaeon | reverse complement strand
TCCTCTGAGAGTGTTCCTCTTACTTGATGCAGTTCGTAAAGGAGTTTGAGATATTTTCCTTCTATATTTCTTGGAATATCTTCTAGGTTATCTACTCCATACCATTGATATATTCTATTATTTCCTCTTGAAGAATTACAGCTTTTACACAACATTATATGATACTCTCTATTATCCGATAATTCAGTAATAGAAGAGAGCATTTGTTCCAAGGATAGCTTTCGAATCTCTCCACAGAAAGCACAGCTTTGAGTTATTTCCACCGTAGATTTGAATTCCTTTAGTGCATCTTCCCAAGTAATTTCCTCTTTTTGTAGTTTTTGATAATAATTTTCTATAAACTGCATATTACTCCTTCCATAACCTGAAGAGTGAGATAATACTTTTGCATATTGCCAGAAAATGAGATCTTTAACACTTCTTACATTTTGAGGAAGCATTTATCTTCAAATTAAAATAACACACTCAACAGTTATTATACTTTCTCTTTTCTTCAATGATTGTTTGTATAAAAATAAATAAATGAAAAAAAATCAAATCAAATCTTTTGATACCATAGAAATTACTTGTTTTGCTTCTTCAGATAACTGCTTTCTTTTTGGTGTCATAGCAGCATTCAATAAATCATTCAAGATTTTTTCTCTGTTTCTATCAACGACCTCTAAAAGTGTCAAATCATCCACTGAAGTTTGTTCGTCATAGAGTTGTACTATCTCATTAGCTAAATCTTTGGTTGTGACTTTCATTGCTTTGATAATTCTTCTTTCTGAAGCAGTAACTTTCCCATCTTTCCCACAATAAGTTTTTACTGTTTCAACCATTTGATCTAAAACTTTTCGAAGTTCTATTTCCTCTTCTTCTGTAAGAGTATCTATCTCTGCATCTATTTCATTAGACAGTCTGTCCACCCCTTTCCAAAAATATAATGGTATAAATGATATTTAAACTTGGACTTTTGCATTACATAGAGATTAAGCGGTGAAAAAAGTCTATTTTGACAAACTAAACTGTTCCGTTTGATATGTCAGAATAATCTCCAACTTTAAGGGAATGTGCTTTCAAACCTCTGACGATGCTATTTGTTCCTATTACTGAATCTCTAATGACAGATCGACTGATGGTAGATTTCTCTAAAACTACTGAATTGATAATTTCACTGTCAGATATTTCCACTCCTTCTTCAATCATAGCATGGGGTCCAATTACCGAATTAGTTACTTTACTCCCCTTGGCAATATAGACTGGAGGAATTATTTGAGAGGTTTGAACATCTCCTTTAACTGCGTGAGTCACGTCAGATAAATAGTGTTTGTTAACTAATAAGAGATCTTCAGGATAACCGATATCTTGACGCCATCCTTCTATTTGAGCAGCTTTTACAGAATAATTGTTATTTATTAATTCCTGAATAGCATCAGAAAGCTCATATTCTCCTCTTGCAGATGGCTTAAGTCCTGAAATCATGTTGAATATTGTAGGTGAGAAAACGTAGAAACCAGTAATTACGTAGTTACTTCTTGGATTAACAGGTTTTTCTTCTACGGAAATAACATTATCTCCGTCAATTTCAACAACCCCAAATCTTTGTGGATTGGGATGTTCCTCAATATGCAGCGTTCCTGTTGCATTGGATTCGAAATGTAAATCAATAACTTTTTTCAAATTTGCGGAAAAAAGATTATCTCCTAGTAGAAGAGCAAAATCTGTATTTATTTGGTCTTCAACTAAACTAACAGCAGCAGCTAATCCTCTTGGATGAGTTGTATGTTGGACAACATAGGATACATCTAGACCTAAATCCTCGCCATTCTTGAAGTAATCCATGATTGCTGTACGCTGATATCCAACAACTATGATTATCTCGTTTATATCTAGAACATCTCTAATGTATTCCAAGGAATGCATGAGTATTGGTTTGCCTGCAACGGGTAGCAAATGCTTTGGACGAAAACTTGTAAATGGCAATAATCTAGACCCAGAACCAGCTGCTAAAACTACACCTTTCATTAAGACACCTTTTCTGCCAACTTATTTTTGAATTCTATATGTTATAAATATAGCGAAATTGCCCTTTTCCAATAGACAATTTATCAAACAAACTTTTTAAGAATTATGCTCGAAAAAAGTGGAGTTCTAGATTTTTCGATAAGAACTTTTAAAAATCATAAAAAGAATTCATTCTGAATTCGAAAGTCTTGGTGTCGCAATGGTTTATAATTTCTTCAAGAAAATTGGCTTAACAATAGCACTTCTTATGTTTTCATCTGCTGTTGTTATGATAGTTGTATATCTCATTATAGGATTTATTGAATCTATTATCGATTGGATTGAAACACTTCAAACAATAGAAGGAAATATTACACTTCATGTTGCGAGTATTACAATTGTAATAATTTTCACATTTGGGGTTCTGCTATACATTTTTGGAGAATTGTATGAATTTGGTTTTGGTAAATTTCCATCAATACTTCTAGAAACTCAGGATTATAAATTAACAACTGAAGATATAGAAAAAATTAGTGTAATTATTCCAGCTTACAATGAAGAAATTACTATCAAAAAAGCTATAGAAAAAGTAAAACCTTTCTGTAAAAACGTGATTGTTGTTAATGATGGTTCAGAAGACAAAACTGGAGAGATAGCCCTTAAGAATGGCGCTATTATTGTTGAGCACAAACTCAACAAAGGATTAGGTCAATCATTAAGAGATGGAATTCGAAGAGCACTAGCTTTAGATTCGGAAATCATCATTAATTTTGATGCAGACCTACAGTATCGAGCAGAAGAAATACCTGAACTTGTTTATTACATAATACATGAAGACTATGATTTAATGATGGGATCTCGTTTAGAAGGCACAATCGAAAAAATGTCAAAATTCAAGACATTTGGAAACAAGATGTATACCAAATTGCTAAGATACTTAACAAAAGTTGGAGTTTCTGATGGTCAAACTGGATTCAGAGCATTTACAAATGATTTTGCTGCTTTGATAAAAATTCGAGGAGACTTTACCTATACACAAGAGATGATACTTGAAGCTACTACTAAAAAGGCAAAGATTGGAGAAGTACCTATTCACTTCGATATAAGAAAAGATGGTT
>JAGLTP010000322.1 GCA_023135215.1 Candidatus Heimdallarchaeota archaeon | reverse complement strand
CCCAATCCTCCAGAAACTGTAGCATCAGCAACCATTGTTACTAATTCGTTTCCATATTTGAAATTAGTATCTAACAGATCTGTTGTTAGGAAACTTGTTCCTGCATAAGCAGCTTCATACCCTAAAGCTCTATCTAGTTCAGTTGGATGGCCACAGCTCTCATGAACCTGTAGTGCTAATTGAGAGTGACCTAATATTACAGCAGCGTGTTCAGTAGGCATCTTTTGTGCAGTTAGAAGCTTTACTGCTTCTTTAGCTGTTTGTTCTGAAATCTCTATGAGTTTCAGATTCTCAAAGTATTCATAACCCTCAGTGTGAAAATCACCTCTGAAACTTGCAGGTAAACTGCGTGTTTGTACTTCTCCACCTTCAACTGCTGTTGCAGATACTCCTCCTCCACACCAGAGAATAGTTTGATCTATTTTTGATCCTTCAGTTGTATACAATATCATATGATCTTTTCTACTAACAAAATGGCTAGTAGCTACTTTGATTCTATCTGAATATTCACGTATCATTTTAGCACTTTGCTGAAGAACATCCATTTTTTCAGTTAACTCTATTTTAAAAGGATCTTTCTTGATGGGGGTCATTTTTTTATCTTCATATACAGGTTCATCAGCAAGTTCAATATCAAACTTCTTAACCATAGAAGAAGCCCTTGCAATCTTCACTGCTTGTTCTGCCAATTCAGTAATACTATCTCTTGTTAACTCATTTGTACTAGCGAATCCCCAACTCCTATTTACTAAGCATCTAATCCCTATACCTCGCTTATCGATATTACTTAGCTGTTCCAAAGCTTCATTTTTATAGGATATATTTTGCATTCTTGTATCCATATATTTTACATCAGCATACTCGACACCCTTTTTCTCGCAACACTTAATTCCGTAAGCTACAAGGTCTTCTAAATTACTGGAACTTTCTTGCATACTCTCAATTTTAAGATATTTGTTAAAAACTTTATTCTTGAGAAAAAAAATTTAATCATTTTCTAAGGAACGTAAAACATCACTTAATTCTTCTAATTCCTCAATTCCTCTTTTTCTACTAAATAGGCCTCGTATCTTAATAGTTTCACCAACATCAAGTTCCTTATTTTGAGAGAGTAGAACTAAACCAATCTTTGCAGAACTAATTTCTTCTGAATAGTATTTACCTTTAACCATATGATAGAAGGGTTCTATCATCGCTTCAAGGATTTCCAGAGAGGAAATAATTTCATTCATTAAGATCGTTGGGGAAGTATAAAATGAATTGAAAGCATGTTTTTCTTCTAGTTTTCCAATAATTTTAGCAAGCTCAAGTAGCTCTCTTTCTAATTTGGATTCTTTTCTTTCTTCTGTCTTAATTTTGCTCTTCTTAAAAAACGAATTTAAAGCCTCTAGAGCAACTAAATATTCACTTTCATTAATTGTGTAAGCAGTTTTCTTTTCCACGGTGTAAGTCTTTGTAAAGATAATTACTATATCTTCAACAAATTGAATTTCCTTAATTAGACTCTTTAAAATCTTATAAATTGAAATAACTTTGTTTAGAGTTTCGACATTGCTCTTATGTTTTTCCAACAGTATATCAATTACTTCAGATAGCTTTTCCAAACGGGAAACTAGTTGATCATACTCATATGGAGAGAGATTTTCATCTTCTAGCATGGAGTCTATTTCCCACCCATAGTTCATACATTCCAAAACAGCTTCCTCAAAGTCTAGCAGAATACGTGATTCATTGGTGGGTAAACTGATGTCATCTCTCTGAAGTTTTTTTGAGATATCAGTGATTTTATTCAATTTCTGATATCTGTCTTCTAGATTATTTTTATTTGAATGATGAGCACACATCTGAAACACTTTCCAGTTTCAAGGTATTATTGGCTCATTCATTCTTTTTAACATTTGCATTTCCCGAATGAAGATGAAAAAGAGATTTATTTAAATCTCTGAAAAATTATCAATAATAGCTTCATAAACAATATTTGCATAAGTGATTACTTCTTCTATCTCTGTATATTCATCAGTTACATGAAGTTGATCTAATTTACCAGGACCCATAATTACAAATGGTGTACCGTAGTCAGGTACTAACATAGCGCCATCAGTTCCATAGTTAACACCAATAATATCTTTTGCACCAGCTTCTTTTGCCCTATTCTTAAGATCTTCTAAGAATACTGATTCATCTTTCATCTCTATCGCAGGTAGCTCATGTGCAATTGTGAAACTAACCTTAGCTTCTTCCTTTTGATTGAATTTACTAATAACAGTATTGAATTTCTCTTTAATCTCATTGCGAAGCTCATCAGCTACTAGTCTAAAATCGCATTCAATTTCACAGAGCTCTGGAACGACATTTACAACGGTTCCTCCTGTAATCTTACCTATATTCAGAGAAGATTTTCCTAGAATCTTATGTTCAAAAACTGGAACTGCTTCTTTTAATTTTGGAATTAATCTGGCAGCTGCTTCAATAGCACTAACACCTAAATGAGGAGTTGATCCATGAGCAGATTTTCCTTCAATCTTAATTTTAATCCACAATGTTCCTTTTTCAGCCACTCCAATTTTCAATTCTGTTGGTTCTCCAATAACCACAAACTCACATCCCTCCATAATACCCTTCTCTTTCGCAAATAGAGACCCATCCATATTGAGTTCTTCATCAGATGTTCCGAGAAAAATAATTTTCTTACTTAGTTTTACATTCTTCTGTTTTAATAGAGCCATTACTGCAACATAAGCTGCTAAAGCACCTTTCATATCTGTAGATCCCCTACCATAGATTCTTCCATCTTCTTCAGTACCTGAAAAAGGTGGAAATTTCCATTTAGATTCATCACCAGCAGGAACCGTATCTAGATGTCCTGTAAGAATTATCGTCTTTTCTCCTTCACCGTATTCAGCAATAATATTAGCTCGTTTTTCACCATATTCTTGAATCCTGTTTTCTATACCAATTTTATTAAAATAATCAGATAGATACTTGACTGCTTCAATTGTAAAACCGGGTGGGTTTTCAGTTTTTATATTAATCAGTTTCTTAAGAACTGGAAGAACATCTTGTCTCTCAATTTTCATAGCATTCATACTGCAAATGAAATAAATATTCTTAACTGTTCGCTTCATTCAAAGAACCTACAGCTTTATCGAGAATCAGAACATTATACTTCTTGGGTCGATAGAATATATACGTAAGTGTGCCAATTGCAGTTAAAACAGCAGCAATAAGAAACGTAACTTTGTAAGAATAAGAATCTGAAGCTCCGTAGGAAATAACAAATGAGGCAAAGGGTCTTGCTACAAAAGCAGCCAGAACACCCAATAAACCAAGCCACCCAATTGCAGTTCCAATAAATAATTTCATTTTGCTCTTTATATTAATGAATTTAGAAATAATAAAGAAAGACCAGGCTCCAACAGCAATTATACCAAGAATTGTATAGGTAAGTATGACTATCAAATTAGATCCTACAATAGCATCTGCAATAGGTCCAGTAAGTATTGTTCCACCCAAGCCCCACGAGAGGAAGAAAGTTGCATTGTAATAACCCATCATTTTCCCTCTTTTTTCTAATGGAATAACTCGATTAACCATTGAATAAGCGGTAGTTTGTACCCAGACTCTAGTAAAACCTCTGGTAGCCATGTAAATGAAGACAAATACTATATGAGGTGCAAATGGTAGAGCCATAGTTCCAATAAAAGCAAGAATAAATCCTGCTAGTAACATCTTACCATCTCCAAATTTCTTAGCAAGAAAACCAATGACTAAACCCGCAATAATCATCGAAATATTCGTAGTATTCCGCAATTGAGCTACGATCATATCAGAAGCATTGAATGTAGTCGGTAGACGTACATGTATGTTTACTAACTGATTTATGCTGTTTCCTCCTATATTTATCACAGCAAGGATAATTAGAAGCCAAGCAAATACCCTCCATTCCCACTTCATTGAACCAGAGTTCTCTTTTGCTTCTCGACGCATATTTCGTTGTTCTTCAACAAGTTCAACTAACTCTTTATCATCGCTTTTTTCCAAATCTGCGTAAGATTCCGGTATCAAGAACAGAGCTGCAATACTAAAGATCATTATCCCTGATGATATAAAAAATAAATAACCATTAGAAAATCCTTCTCCGCCAAGATATAGAAATCCACTTGCAG
>JAGLTP010000321.1 GCA_023135215.1 Candidatus Heimdallarchaeota archaeon | reverse complement strand
GTTGTGATGAGTTGGTGGGATTATGGTTATTGGATTACGAATTATGGAAATGCAACGTCTCTTGTTGATAATGCTACTACTAATAAAACGCAAATAGGAACTGTTGGTACTATGCTTATGTGGAATTTCACTGAATCAGTGAAATTAATGTACAAATACAATGTCAAATATGTACTAATCAATTCACAAGCTGGAATTCCAGGACTAGGTTCAGATTTAAGCAAAGCTATTTGGTGTATCAGAATAGCTGGGGCAACTGTACCACAATACGGAGTCAATGAAGAAGAATACTACGGGTTAACAGAAGATCAGCGAGGATACGAGTATAAAGATAGATACTATGACTCTGTAGTTTATAGATTAGCTGCTTACGATCAGGATTCTGGATTCGCTTGGGATTCAACTTTCAGCGGAACCCCCTCGAGTAATAATCCTGGTTTATTAACCAAGGCTACTGAAAACCCAGTTCATGATCTAACAGGTGATGATGGTTTTACTTACTTTAAAGAAGTATTTCGAAGCTATGGTTTTACTCAATACGCTCAGACTGCGCGACTATACCCATTAATTCGAATTTTTGAAGTTATCTATCCTGAAAATATAGCACAAGCATCTGCAGAACTATTTAGTAGATATCCGATAGAAAGTGATTCAGAGTAATTCTGAATTTACTATTTTTTATTTATTTTCTTACATTAGGTGAGGGAATAGTTGTCTTATTTAGTAAGGTTATCAAAAAAACTAAAAAATATTAAGGGTTCTTACTTTGAGAAATAAGGGTGTGTTAATTAAAGACAACCCAACCAAAACGCTTTTAAAAATTGAACAAGGGGAATTATTAAAATATAACCAAAACATTAGTGTTTCTAATAAAAAAGGTGTATAAAAGATGAGTTCCAAAGAAAAACCTCATTTAAATTTAGTAATCATAGGTCACGTTGACCACGGTAAGTCTACAATGACTGGACATTTACTCTATCTTTGCGGTAGTGTGAGTGATCGTGATCTACAGAAATTTGAAAAAGAAGCAGAGTTAATCGGTCGAGGTAGTTTCAAGTTTGCTTGGGTTCTAGATAAATTGAAAGAAGAGCGAGAAAGAGGAGTAACAATCGATCTTGCATTCTATAAATTTGAAACCAAGAAGTATTATTATACTATCATTGACGCCCCTGGCCACCGAGATTTCGTTAAGAACATGATTACAGGTACTTCACAAGCTGATGCCGCAATTCTAGTTGTAAGCGCAGGAACTGGTGAATTTGAAGCTGGAATTAGTACTACAGGACAAACAAGAGAACATGCTTTGTTAGCAAAAACTCTTGGGGTTGATCAAGTAATAGTAGCAGTAAATAAGATGGATCTTGCTGATTACAAACAAGAACGTTTTGAAGAAATTAAAAACGAAATGGAAAGAAACCTTAAACTCTTCGGATTTGACACGAAAAAAGTAGATTTCGTTCCAGCTAGTGGGATGAAAGGAGACAATCTTGATAAAAAATCAGACTCTATGTCATGGTATACTGGTCCTACCCTTCTTGCTGCCCTAGATAATTTCGTAGTACCACCCAAACCCATGGATAAACCACTTCGCCTTCCGATTCAAGATGTCTATACAATTACAGGTATTGGTACAGTTCCAGTAGGTCGTGTTGAAACCGGAGTTTTGAAACCTAAAGACGAAGTTATTTTCCAACCAACTGGTAAGAAAGCTGCAGTTGTGTCTATTGAAATGCATCACGAAGATATTGCTGAAGCAATTCCTGGAGATAATATTGGCTTTAACTGTAAAGGATTATCCAAGACAGATGTTCGTCGCGGTGATGTTGTTGGTCACGCTACAAAACCTCCAACTATCGCAAAAGAATTCATTGCAACTGTGCAAATAATCAGACATCCTTCTGCAGTAGCAGCTGGTTATACTCCTGTTATCCATTGTGGAACTGCTCAAGTAGCAACAAGATTTGCTGAACTAAAATCCAAGACAACCAAAGGAGAAACAACTGCTAAACCAGATTTCCTCAAGAACGGTGATGGTGCAGAAGTAGTGATGATTCCTACACGTGACATGGTTATTGAACAGTATGCTGATTTCCCACAACTCGGACGTTTTGCAGTCAGAGATATGGGACAAACAGTAGCTGTTGGTATTGTCAAGAAAGTAACTCCAAAATAAACTTTCTTTTTTTTCTTTTATTTTTTCTAAAAATTTTTTCCAAATATATCCTTCTATTTTTAGTTTGAAGGTACAATATTGTCTGTTACTTCTGCAGGTACAAAGGGTTGAATATCTGTATATTTCTGCCCTGTTCCAATAAACAAAATTGGTCGTTGACTCATGTGAGTTATGGAAACAGCAGCTCCTCCTTTAACATCTGCATCCATTTTGTTGAGAATTGAAGCATCTATTCCTACTTTCTCATTAAACAACAAAACTTGAGATATTAATGAATTTCCAGTTAATGCATCACCTACGAATACGTTGAGATCTGGTTCTGCAACTTTACATATTTTTTGGAGTTCATTCATAAGATTTGAACTTGTTTCGATTCTTCCTGCGGTATCTATTAAAACCACATCAATATTCTTTGAAACTGCGTGATTAATGGCGTCAAAAGCTACAGCTGCGGCATCTGAACCATAGGTTTGTGCGATGACACGAATACCTAGATTCTCACCATGTTTTTGGAGTTGATGAATACTTCCTGCTCTATATGTATCGGCAGCTGCGAAAACACACGAATAATCTCTATCTAGTAAATATTTACCAATTTTAGCAATTGATAGTGTTTTTCCTACCCCATTAACTCCAAAGAACGCTATAATAAAAGGCTCTTTTTTCTTCTTCGCTTCTTCTAATATCTGGTTAAAATTAATTACTTGGGGAGGTTCTAATATTTCCAGCATAACCTCTTTTAGGGTTGCTAATACTACTGATTTTGTATTGGAAAGACGAGTATGTTCGGTTTTCAGTAGTTTTTCTTCTAACTTTTTGCAGACAGCATCAGCTGTTTTTACTGCTACTTCATTTTGAATTAGTATGTCTTTAAGTTGAATACTAACCTTTCGAATTGATTTAGGAGAAAAATCTGTGAGAGTGATTTTTTTAACAAGTTTCGAGACGCTTTTTCGTAGTTGATCAAAAATTGGTTTCACGTCCCTTAGGATTACATAACAGTTTTAACTACTCTATCTATCTCTCTTAACCTTTCTACTACTTCATTGTAACTAGACTTTATTTGAGTAATTTGATTTTCCACTTCAGTCTTTTTTTTCTTAATAACTTTAATGGCATCAGAGAGAGATTTTTCACTGTGAACTCCTGCACCAATCGTTACAATAACATTCTTTGTATCTTTAACTGATGCATAGATAAAATTACCTGCTCCAATTGGAACAAGAACATTTTGATTTTTTTCTGATTTTTCTATATCTGATAGAGTCTGTTCTGCACTATGGATTTCGTTAAAATAACCATTCAAAATCTCTATTTGTTGGTTATACCTTGTTGCTTGTTGTTCCAATTGCTGAGCAACTAGTAGCAAATTGTTTAGTTCATCTTGAGAAATCTTTTGAGACACATTTTCTTTTGTCAACACAATCACTTTCTTTTAGGTATGGCTAGTTTATCTTCAACAGTAAAGGTTTTGATGACAACATCCTTTATTTCTTCGGGATCGGTTATTTCCTTAATGTCTTTTGGATTAATGAATATAACATTCCTTTTCACTCTATGTTTACTTCCAATTACGGAATAAACTTGTTCTAAAGCATCTTCTTCGTTAAGTGCTCTAACATATTTTCCAAAAGAAATTTTTCTCTTTCTCTTCTTAAATTCTCCACGAATATGGTAGGTTTTTACAGAACTCATTTGTTTTCACCGAGTATTAACATTTTGCAGATTGTAAAAGGCTTTTTCAATTTTTTGAATCCATAGTCTTTATGGTGCCATTAAAACCTCAAAGACTCTCATGCTTTCAGGACCTGTGCTGTCGGTTCCCAAAACGGCACCCTTTGAATTAGCTAGTATTCCCACTCTTGGATATGGGATTCCGCGGTTAATTGTACACACATCGGTTCTCACACGCAAAATTGAGGATATTTCACCTATTTCTTCTTCAGATAGAAGAGGGTGAACTAGTGCACCTCGATTTGTGCACATTGCTATGCTACCAACAAGTGGGGATCCAAGTAAACTTCCAACAGTTACACTAACATCCAAGCTATCTTTAATTTGATTTTGAGCTTTTTTCTCAAAAACATCACTAATTATGGCCCCTTTATCATTCATCACTATCAGGTTAGCGAGAGCTGTGAATTTACTATCTATTTCAACTATTTCCACATTATTTTCTAGCGATTCTTTGATATTTCCAATTTCTTTGTCTCCAACGTTAGAAGGTACAAATAAAGTATTTGAATTTCCAACAATTAAAGTACCAACCAAAACTGAATTAGCTATGGTGCTTTGACTAATATTAACGTTTAAAGTTTCTGAAATTATCTTTTGGGAACTATCTTTAATACCAAAAGGAACAACGGCATATTTCTCTGTTGCCAAAGCAAAAATACCTAAACTAGAATTTCCTAAGATAATAGTTTTAGAAATATCCAGATTGATCACCTCGAAAAAATAGGAGGAAATTAGTTTTCCTCTTCTGATTCTTCTTCTTTTTGTCCTTTCTCGATTTCTTCTTGATTTTCTTCGGTTTCTTGAGTGTCTTCAGTTATTTCTTGAATCTCCTCTTCAGGAGAGACATCATCGTCCTCTTCTTCCTCTTCTTCATCCTCTTCTTCTAGTTCTCCTGGGATTGCAAGACCTTCTAGTTCAGGACGAATTGATATGTCGACTTTCTCATGAATAAGTTCAACTGTAGCAATCTTTTCTTCATCAATGGTTTCAACAATTGCACGAACCTTTACTTTCCTTGGAGGTTTTTGAATACCTCTTTTCCATAAAAATTCATTTAATTCATTAGTAATAATAACAAAATCAGCTTTTGTGTGCTTAACTATGAACTCCTTTAACATTCGTATTGCTCTAGGGGTTCTTCTATATGGCGCGGTTTTGTTTAACTTGGGGTAAAATGGGACGGTATAAATATTTTCAATAGCTTCTTGAGACATCTCTTTTCATCTCCTATCTTTTGATACGGGTCTTTCTCCAATGCCTTCTTTTAGGATGATTCCTAAACTTGCGATTGGTTCTAATAACGCACCAACTGGGAACTGGACTATTTCTTTTGAGCATTTTTCCATATCTGATTTTTTGTGAAAGGTTTCTATATCTTGCCATTATAATCTCCTCACATCTACTTTTGTATCTCTTTTTTGCCCTTGGATCTTACGTAGAACATCCTTGAATTGGTTATCATTTAGCTTCTCTTTTATTGCACCTTGTTGTGCTAACTGAATCAATCGTAATTCAACAGCTTCTGCTAGTTGAGGTCTTACTAATCTAACATTAGCGAGTCTTTGCCTAGCTTCTTCATTAAGTATTTGACGAAGGATTGCTTGTTTTTGGGCTTCAAGTGATTCTTTTTGTTCTTCTTGAGCTCTTGCTGCTTCTTGATCTTGTATTTGGGCAAGTTTTCTCTGTCTGATCGCTTCTAATTCTTCATCCTCGTACATAATGTTCAACCTTGCTTTTGATGAACCGCTCAAACGGTTATTCGATTTTAAACAACTGCCTTAATTCTGTTAATAAATTTCTAATTCAGGAATTAGACGTTTTATCTCAGCAGCTAATTTATCTATGAATGAGTGTCCTTTTGGTGTCACTACACGACCTATTATAACACGACCTTTAGCTCCGTGTCCTTCTTTTTTCTGAATATATTCTGATTTTTCTAATTGCTGTAGTATTTTTCTTATTACTGCACCACTACCTCTTGCAAAATGTTCAGGTTTCACTCCTCGACGACGTCGACCTCCATAAGCAATACGAAGTTTGGAAACACCTATTGGGCCATAGAAGTAAATCTTTCTTAGAATAGAAGCAGCTCTTATATACCACCAATCTTCCTGATCTGGGGAACTTTCTTTGTGGACCCCTGTTTTGGCATAAACTGCCCATTCTGGAGGTATGATTTCAGTTTCTTTTTTTAATTCTTCAGCAATTTTGTTTATTAGTAAATCAGCTGGAACATCATAAGCAGTTGGCATAATTCTCACTTTTTTAATGTTTTATTAGAGAGTGCTTAATTGTATTTTTTCAGTGTCTCGGGAACAATCCATGTTTAAAAAGATTACTTTGCTAGATATGAACAAAACAAATATAATATGCAACAAGATAGGGTAAATTAAGAATGCCGTTCACACCTTTTCATTTGGGTTTTGGAGTTTTTGTCTTCTCAATTTTAATATTTTTAGATCCAATTGCTTTGTTACTGGGAACCATTATAATTGATGTTGAAGCATTCATGAGATTAATTTTAAATCTAGATCCACTACACGGAATTCTACACAGCATGTTGGGTGTAATAGTTTTCTTCATACCCACAGTCCTAATGAGCTGGGGGTGTTACAAGATCTTCAAACTAGAGAAATATTTGCGAAAATTTAACTGG
>JAGLTP010000320.1 GCA_023135215.1 Candidatus Heimdallarchaeota archaeon | reverse complement strand
CCAGTAATATTGTCAGCATAATTTGTACCCTCCCCATCTAGCAGTACTACTTTGATTTCTCCCACTACACCTTTGCTTGGAGAGTTAAGTGTCATCCACATTGGTCTTCCCTCCATTATCTCTCCACCTGGAAGAATCTGAATGCTTGCATATTGTCCTTTATAGAATCTAACTGGATACTGATCAACAACTGGATAGTACCCCACCTTCTTTCTAAATTGCTGAGTGATGTATCTCATAGCTTCTAATTCTTGTGGGGAACCAGATACCCTTGAGCTATATCTTTCGCATAAAGCTCTCATAGTTCTGAAAGCAGCTAAATGGTTAAACTCTTCTTTATATTCCATCAAGTATTCAGTCCTTACACTTCAAAATTCCGATATAGTATAAAATTCCAATTTTTCTAGATTTATAAAACCAAAAGAAACTAACGTTCCTATGATGGATACGAAATAGGGAAAAGCTTGGATTTGAACAATTTTCTTCTTAACTTCTTCATAGATATCAATTATTCTATTATTTTCATTCTTAAAACAAGCTTCCATTATTGCTTTGTACATCCTGTAACTTACAACATTTAGATTAGGGAAAAGTTCATTCACATGTTCTTCGAATATCTTTATGTGTTCATCTGTAGAATGAGGAATAGCTATGGTGGAATTTAGTAACAGGGATAATTCGAGAAGTTCTTTTTCCTTAGGAGGACTAATGATCATATGATCCAAATAGGTTCCAAGATAACTCAGTAAACTTTCATCCAAATAAACAAGAGACTCAAGAATATTAGATAAGCTAAGTAACCATTCATACACTGTTTCTGTATTAAGTTCTTCAGAGATATAAACATCAATCTCTATGAAATTCAATGGGGAATTAGCAATAATCTCCACTCCTTCCTTTATTCCTTCTAGCACGAAAGAGCATTGTCTCAGCTTATCTTTAATCACTAATCGTTTTAAACTATAAGCACCAAAATCTCTAGTTGGAATGATTTTTTGAGTTCTTAATTCTGCTTTTTTAGGTGCAGGTATATTTAGTCCAGCAATTTCAGTAAAAGCTGGCTCTTCTGAGCTTGTCTTTGTTTCAACTGCTACTTGAGACCTTACATCATAATTATGGTCTACAAATAATTTTATTGCATTAAGTTCCTTATTTTTGCAGATATGAACATCACAATATTCAATATATCCTGTTTGTTCTATTTTATCAGATTGTAATGCTGGAGCGATAAATAACAAGCGGAGCTTTCCACATGTATTGCATTGATATTCCACTTTTTGCCTGACATCTGATTTGAAACTCAAGGATAACACTTACTGCAATTCTACTTTACAGAAGCATTAAACGAATATATTTCTTCCTATGGTTTCCGCACCTATGGATTAAAATAAAGAGGGTTCTTATTCACTTGTGGCATTGTCTTGAGTGTCTTCACTCTCTTCTAGTGGACTCCCTAAATCTTTTAGTCTTTGTTTATAGTCAAAGTCCTCATATTCCATAACTTTTTCTGATCTTTGTTTTGCCATATGAGCTTCTACTCTATCTAAGTTATCAAAATATGATCTTTTTCTTTCTACTCGTTCTTTATCTTTTTCAAGTTCTTTAGCTCTCTCTTTGAAATCGAAACGATATTGAAGATATTCTTTCAAGCTCATATTTGTACTTCGCAATTTATATCCAACAATTAGTGAAACAGCTATAATGACTAAAACTATAACTGAAGAAATATAGGTACCTCTGAAAACAGGTAAACTCATAGGGATAACACGTGCAATACCTAAGAAGATGAAATATGTGAAAATCGCTATAAAGATTGGTAGAACAACAAACATGAAAGCTATGTCACTCAATGCAGTTGTGATAGCAAACCCACGACCTGCAAAGAAAAGGGCTATGTAATTCACTATAATATAAGTAGCAAAAATTGCTACTATTATCCACGAATAAACAATCAAAGTGAAATTGGCAGTTATAAAAGCATAGGCCAGAAAAGCTGCTAGAAAGATAGCTATTGCAATTTGCTGAAATATTTTTTCTTTCTTAGGAGAAAGAATTCTTTTGACTTCTGTAGGAGTGCGGGATTCTGTTTTTGTTTCTTGTGATTGGACTATAGCATCCGCTTTTTTCTTTTTTAGAAAATCCTTAGAAAATACTTTCCCGCAATTTGTACAGTATTTGATATTTTTATCAGTATTAGCGTTACATTTTGGGCATTGAACATAATTTTCCATGATTTCCTCAGTAGTTTTTTTAGCTAAGGTTTTCTTCTCTTGTTTCTTGACCATCTTTTTTCGTTTTTCAACTTCTTCTTGTAGTCTTGTAATCTGAGTTGTTGATTGAATATGTGCTGCAGTTGTTGGAACATCTGGTGTTTTTCTTCTATCCTTCACAAATAATGAAGATTTAGTTGAATATGGTTTTATGTCTTTTTCAAGAATTAGTTTTCTAATTCTAAATACATCTATAATCAATTTTACTCCGACAGTTATCATTATTAGAGAATCAATTGGTCCATTGAATATATACAAAACTCTTTGGAATACTTCATCGTCTACTGAATTTGCAATTCCACCAAAAACTGTTGTTATAACTCCATAGAATGCAAATATTAAGTAAAAAACACTACCTATTTTAATATTGAACAAATCTTTGATTTTCACAAAAGTTTTATTCAATTTCGAGAAACCCATTACCCTTCCAAAAATTATTGCCATACCTACAAAACCTGCTGTCATAGCCCAACCTAGAAGAATAATATCAAGAACAACTGCGCTAGCATAAATGATCATCCATTTGAATGTCTGTTTTCCTACTTTTGTTACATGATCTACAAAGTAAATATCTGTCAATTCTTTAATTCCCCAACCAATTGGAAATAATCCTAGAATAGTGAAAAGAAAAATAATGTAACCTAAAGAAACATGCGAATAAGACCAACCTCTAAGCATTTTGTCGATTATATTTACAATCGCACTAACGATAAAAAGAATCCCCCCAATAGTCACATAATTTGAATATTTGTTAACATAATTTACATTTGTAGTCATAATTATTTCACTTTAAAATCTATTTTCACATTCCTTTGCTTAGGAATCTTTATTCCCTTATAAGTAATTTGAAATGTTGAAAGCAAGAGATTAAATATAACTATAAACTTGGTCGATTGCTCTGATTTATAAAATTCATAAATAAACTCTTTTATAACAAGAATAAAGAAACAAGATGTCAAACTAATGAATGAAATTTCAAAGAAGATAGAACTTAAACTCGTAGGCAGATACCATTGGATAAACTTTAAGAGATCCTTCCAACGCGCTTTTAGAGACGATCCAGAACTTATAAACGCTTCTCGTATTAAGCGATTCTTTCTCTTCAGAATGATAAGGAAAAATGCTGAAAATTACATTTGTTATTTGGAAGGAAAAAAAGCAGGAATACTATCTATTAGAACAAATAGAGGTGCAGAAGTATTCATCTATGCTGTTGCAGTAGAACCTAAATTCAGAAAAAAAGGTTTAGGGAAATTCATGATGAACTTCACAGAAGAAAGAGCAAAGAAACTCAAGAAGAAATTCATAGCTTTAGCAGTTTTATGGAATAATGATCCAGCAATTGAGCTCTATAAAAAATACAATTATCAAGCATTAGGAGAAGGGCACACTTTTATCAAAATTGCTGTGGATAATATCAAACAAAAGAAATCTTATGATCTTAAATTTGAAAGAATCACTGTTTATAACAAAAGTATAAGGAAATCATTTGAAAATATTTTACTCCAAGGAATTAATGAAATATCAGGTAGCTTAGGAGTGGATTATATGAAGAGAAATAGAGTAATTAGTTACCATCCTCAAATCAAAAAAAATCTAGATAAAGGTTCGCATAGACTCTTTCAAATCATGCAAAATAGTTCTGTTCTTGGGTATTTATTTGAAAGAGATAATAACAAAGTGAAAAGAGTATCTGTTTTTTCTAAACTAGAAACATGGAATGTAGATTTTATACAAGATCTCGGATATTCGATTAAAAGATACTTGATTAAAAGCAGTGAAATTAAAGAACTATATATGAGACTTCCTTTACATGAAGCTAATAAATTGGAAAATTTAGAAACCTTAAATTTTCTAAGAGACAGATCGTCTGAAAAACTAATTATGTTCAAGAAAATTTAGTTTTCCTGAAGAAAATTTACACCAATGGATATAAATGATGAAAACTAGTGAATATTCATCGTTTTCAGTTAACTGTTTGACAAACTTTATTATTTACTACTAAGATAGAGGACATTGAAATCCTTCATAAGAGGATTTTTATGAGGTTTTCCAATGTTTGGAATATATCTAGAAGGTTTACGACAAGCAGAAGATTTAATGGAAAAGGGGCAGCATGAGCAAGCGCTTCATGAAATAAATCTGCTTGAAAAAGGAGTAGAATTAGATGAAACAGAAAAACTTGCTTGTATGTTACTAACCAGTCAAATAATGAATCGTACAGGGCATTTTAACAAAAGTCTAATGCTCTCTAAATTTGCTTTTAGGAAAAGCATGGATTTAGAAGATCCATTGCTTGTAGTGGATTCAACTATTTCGTTTTTGGAATCAATTAGTGGTTTAGGTGTTCTTTTTGATTCTTCTAAGAAGGAATTAAAGGATTTTACTCAGATGATTGAAAGAAGTGAAGAGATTCTGAAGACAATTCAGAAACTATCGACAAAAGGGAGAGAAATCAGAACTGATAGTCTTATTGATCTTAAAGGAATCATTAAACACTCTGAAATCAAGAAAGTACCTTCAAAAGAAAAACCAAAGAAAGAAATTCCATCTCTACCTGTAGAAAAAGTCAAAGGAGTAGGACAAAAAGCCGTAGCTCTTAAAGAAACAGGAATTAAAACTGCTACTGACCTAGCGTACGCCAAACCACAAGATTTAGTTAAGATCAAAGGTATTGGTGAAGCTTCAGCCAAGAAACTTATAGCAGCTGCAAAAGAATTGATAGAAGGATAATACTTTTCTCACTTATTCTAATTTATTTACAAAAAGTTAATCAATAGAAGATTTTTGCTAATTGTAGGTGACCTTTGTTTGACTAAGAGAACATCTCAAGAAGAAATCAAAAAAATCTTTGTAGTTCCACACACTCACTGGGATCGAGAATGGTATTTACCTTTCCAAAATTTTCGTTTCCAGCTTGTTGAGTTAATTGATGACCTTTTAGATATCTTATCAAAACAAGATTATTATTTTATGCTAGATGGCCAAACTATTATTTTAGAAGACTATCTTGAAATCCGACCTGAAAGAAGGAAGGAGTTAGTTAAGTTTATTCAGAAAGGAAACTTGGCAGTTGGTCCATGGTATTTGCTTCCTGATGAATGGTTGGTGGGACAAGAAAGTTTAGTAAGGAATCTTGAAACAAGTCTTGATTTAGCTAAAGAGCTCGAAATTCCTTTAATGAATATTGGTTATCTCCCTGATCAATTCGGTCATTCTAGAGCAATACCACAGATTCTTGGGGATCTAACTAATATTTCTACAGCTGTCATCTGGAGAGGTGTAGGGCATGAGATTTCAACAGTTCCATTCACATGGAAAAGTCATGTTTCAGCAAAAAGATCGATTTGTGGAATATACCTACCTCAAGGTTATGGAAATGCAGCAACTTTAACTGATGATATAGAAATTCTAAAAAACCAAGTAAAGCAGTATGTTGAGAATCTGGAGATATTTTCTCCATTTCCAGTATATCTACTTATGAATGGAACTGATCATCAATTTGCAAATCCTAAGCTCTTTCACCTACTTAATAAATTAGAAAATCAAAAAACTGAAATAAAAATAAGTCTTCTGGATGGTTTTCTAAAAGAGCTATATATACAAATGAAAAATGACAACTATAATCCTCCATTATATTCAGGCGAGTTTCGTTCTTCAGCTAAAGCTCATTTATTGCAAGATACTTATTCTGCAAGAATGTGGATAAAACAATGGAACCAAAAAATCGAAGATTTATTAGTTTATTATGCGGAACCCCTAAGTGTCTATTCCGAGCTATCTTTTGGCAATAAATATCCAGCTTCTTACCTTAAAACTGCATGGAAATGGCTGCTGAAAAACCACCCACACGATTCAATTTGTGGTTGTTCTATTGATCAAACTCATGAAGAAATGAAATCAAGATTTTATTGGGCTGAAAGCATAGCAGAATTGATTATTAAAAATGCTTTAACTGAACATAAGAAGAGACAAGAAACAAGTGATCATACCAATTTGTTAGTTTTCAATCCAACTAACAGTTCAAATATACCAAATTATTTCGTATTTTCTGTGCCAATTCAAAATGTTATTAATTCAATTGAAGCCGAGAATAACGTTTCATATCAAATTCAACCAATCAGTTCCTCAGAAGAGATTATTTTTGAAGAAACTTTTAATCCGATTATGTTAAAAACAGGTTTTAAACTTCTTCCAGGTAGAAATTTGTTAGGAAATTATATTAACGAAGCTTTCATAACAGAAAGTTCGGATCCATCAGTTTGTGAAATTAGAATAATCTGTGGTTCAGAACCCCTAGGAGATTTTAGTGTAGATGAACTAAAAAAACAAGGAAGAGAAATTCTTGAGAGTAAGAAATACAGAAAATTCCATGTCATGATAACAAAGGGGACCATGCAGCACTATGCTGCTCTTGCTCCTCTAAACTCTTTCGCGTTTACTGGATTTACTCTAAAAGAAGAAACAGTTCTAGATGAAGCTTCTCAAATGTTTGAATACTCTAAGAACATGGTAGAAAACGCGTTTTACACTATTTCCTTCAACAAAGATGGGACATTTAATCTGTTAGATAAGAAAAATGTCTTAGAATTCAAGGAAATGCACAAATTTGAAGATTGGGGAGACAGAGGAGATGAGTACACCTTTGGCAGATTGGGACCTGAATCAGCCAAAGTATCTCAGATTAAAAGAAGACTCACAATACAAGGACCTGTATTCTGTGAAATCGAACAAACAATGAAGTTGAAGTTATTTGAACAGATTAACGAGAAGAGAGATAAAAGAATAGGTCAAGTATCTATTCCTGTCACTTCAACTTTCAGATTTTATAGAGATATCCCACGAATTGATATTAAAACCAAACTCACCAATAGAACCAAAGATCATCGTCTTCGTATTTGCTTTGATTTACCATTTAAATCAGAAGAAACAATCACTTCTACACATTTTGGTTTTACACATAGGAAGAGCGATCCTGTTGACGAAGAATCATTTGAAGAAACTCCTTCTGGAATTCAAGCTCAGAAAAATTTCATCAGAGTAGAAAATCCAGTATATGATGGTGCAATCACTTTAATGAATAAGGGCTTACCAGAAGTAGAATTAACTAATAACTCCAGATTAGCACTGACACTGATTCGATCAGTAGGTTATCTTTCAAGGGCAGATTTTCCAGAACGTCCTATGCATGCAGGACCATTCTTAGAAACGCCTGGTGCTCAAGAAGTTAATACTGACTATTCTTTTAATTATAGTTTCTTTGTACATAAAAAAACTACTCCGATTCATCATAGTTTTGATCAAGCTGAGATTTCTTGTTTAGAATCTAAAAGCATTGTATTTGATAATAGTCAAGCTAAAACTGGTGTACTTAAATCAATTATCAAAACTGATAATCCTTGGATTAAAATTTCATCTTTAAGAATTAGAGAGAATAAACTCTGGTTAACTTTGTATAACTTAGATGAAAGCAACCAGAAATTAAATGCTAAATTAAACAGTAGAATCACAGGATGTATTCAAAGAAAGATTGATGGAGAAGAAGTTAAGAAATATGCTGTTACTAACAACATGTTGGAAATAGATTTTGATCCTTTTGAGATAAAAATTCTTGAAATGACCTAGTTATCTCTACTTCTTCTTCATAATAGCGATATAATTACCAAAATATTTACCATCTAGGAATTGTTCAATTTTCCATCCTGTATCTTTCATTATTTCTTGCATTTCATCCTTTGATAGCAGTAAAAAGTCAAACCAATCTGAAATATATTTTCTATGTCTGACTCTTATGGTTAATTGACCTCCTAATCTTCCTCGTTTTCGATTTTTCTCATGATACTCAATATGATCTTCATTATCCGTTGAATATGGGTCAGCACATTCTGCAATGATTAATCCATTATCTGAAGTAATTTTATGAAAAATCTTTAGAATCTTAGAAGCACTGCTTGGATTTCCAACTAAAGTAAAATTATTTCCTAACATCAAAATTGTTTCAAATTTTCCATACTCTGTATCAATTTCGTGAAGAGATTTTACTTCAGCTTTCTTAACTCCTCTTAGCTTACTTACCTTTATTGCCAAAGGAGAATTATCTATAGCTAATACATCAAAACCTCTTGACTGCAGATACAAGCTGTGTCTTCCTGCACCACAACCGATATCTAGTACTTTACCTTCAACATAATACATAGCTTCCTTTTCATTATCTTTCCATTTATCATATTCAGAGAAATAGTTTTTTGGACCAAGAGAATTGTCGATATAACCATCATCTCTTTCAATAATTTCTATTACATCGATTCCATTATAATGATCATAAATCAAATGCCCGTATGCATCACTATCTTTCTTTGACACAATTATCACGCTATACTTACAAATATTCTCAAAGAAAAATATAAACTTAATCCCTTAATTCATGCAAAACTTTTAAATTAATATATGGAAACTCCTCTATATGGAAAAGGAAACTGAGACTACTGAAAAGATTAGTCCTTGGGGATATACTGTAGGAGTCCTTTTAGGGAGTGGTATTGTAGTAGGTTATTTAGTTGGAGCAATCCTGTTTGTTTTCTATTTGCTAATAATTATTGCTAGAACATACATCTGGATAGAAAAATTCTCAGTTTTTGGCTTAGGATGGGGGGTTTTCATTGGACTTCTATGTGCACTTGGTGCGATTGCAGCAACAATAGTAGGTATTTTTCTAATTGTTTTTGTTATCAGAAAGATAAAAGAATTTAGAGGAAAACCATAGCGTAATTGAGGCTAATAATTTTATTTTTTCATTCATTTAATTTTTTGAATCTAAAGTATAAAGATTTTGAAAAGTTGACTCTTTCTAGTAAGCTGTAAATATTTATATATGGTATTTTTAAGCAAATATCGATAGAGGTGCATCTTCAATGAGTAAAGAAGAAAAAGTGGAGTTTTTCAAAGAACAGATTGAGGTTGAAAAGCAAATTATTAAAACAGCTTACGATTCAGTAAAAGACATCAAAAACGTCTTAGTAAGAGAGATGATTTTAGCTGTTATCAATGATTCAGAAAAACACGAAAATATGTTAAATGCATTAATCGCTCGATTGACGGGTCCAACTCCAGGTATTGAAGAAACAATAACAGATGAACTTGCTGAAAATCTGAAGAAACATCTTGAATTAGAAGCTAAAGCAATTCAAATGTATAAAGAATTGCTCGAGAAACCTCTAGATGAAAAAGAAAGAATTATCATTAAGTCTATTTATGAAGATGAAATCCGACATCATGAGCTTTTAAGATGGATTCACAATACTATAGTTGAAAAAGAAACCTTGATAGAGGAAGATATCTGGGAATATATTTGGGCTGACTCATTCTCGAAAGGGACTCCAGGTGGATAAATTTCTCATAATGATGCAACTTCAAGAGAAGGCATTTCCTTGTAAATTTTATATATCATAAAGTTCATAATAATAGTTGAAAGCAATGAAACTTATTTTGGATTCAGAGAATGAATGGGGTTTTTTTGTAGATCCAGAAGCATTCGATATTTATACAATTGAAGATGATATCCCAGATGGTTCTTTTGTAATTGTCAAAGAACGAGAATATATTGAAGACATAGATCGAACTGTTACACAGTCCTCTTATGGAATTGTTGAGAAAAATAAATTCATTCCTAAAAATAAAAGAGAAATTAGTAAATTGATGTCAGAAGCTTGTTCAAAATTTATTCTTGCAAGAGATACTCTACCTCCCAAAGTGAAAGTGGAAAAAGAATTACAGGAAGATAAACCTACTCAATTAGCCTTTATGCTTTCAAATTACGATATTTTTCATTTAAAAATCTCCTCTGCAATGCTAGATGGTTTGAATCCTTTCGAAAAAATACAAGAGATTATTGGGAATGAAACAGAAAAACTAACTCTTTATGATCGTGAGGATAAATGGAAAATTGAATACGCAAAGAGCGGCAGAGCAACCTGTAAATCATGTGGTTTGAAGATCGAAAAAGGGACTGTAAGAATTGGAGAACCTTATTATTTTGATCAATATTTGAATTATCGCTGGCACCATGAAAAATGTGTTTTTTGGTCAAGATTAGAAATAGAACAATTAGAAGATTTAGAACAATTAGAAAAAGAAGATAAAAAAAGAATAGAGAGTTATTTTTAGTCGTCTTATTGTTTAGGCTTAATATCATCTTTTACTTGTGAAGGAGGAGTGATAACATCTTCTGCTCTAAGATCTTTTCGTAGAACTTTACCAACAGTTGATCTAGGTAATTCATCTCTATATTCAATTACTGAAGGAATTTTATAAGGTGCCATGCTTTTCTTACAGAAATCTCTGACTTCTTTAAGTGAAAGTTCTTTACTTCCAGGTTCAGCTACAAGAACAGCTTTGACTTGCTCACCAGTTTCTGTTTTTAGTTGAATGACGCCTGCACCATTAATATCAGGGTGGGTATAAAGAACATCTTCAACCTCACTAGGCCAGACTTTGAAACCACTGATAATTATCATATCTTTAACTCGATCAACAATAGCAAAATATCCTTTGGCATCCATTGTAGCAATGTCTCCAGTTCTTAACCATCCTTTAACTAAAGAATTATCTGTTGCTTCTTTATTATTCCAGTATCCTTTCATAACGCCAGGACTTCTTACCCAGAGTTCACCTTCTTTACCATATTCAGTTATTTCCTCTTGTGTGTCCATATCTACTATCATTGCTAAGGTGTTAGGAATTGGAATACCAATACTTCCCACCTTCTTTAATTCAGCAGTAACAGGATTGATGTGAGTTACGGGCGAAGATTCCGATAACCCATACCCCTCGACTAGTATACTGTCCGATACAGCTTCAAATTTCTCAGCAGTTGAAAGCGGTAAAGCTTCACCACCTGAAATACTCATGTAAAGAGAAGAGAGATCATATTTATCGATATCTGGATGTTCTGCTATCTTTTGATATAACACGGGAACAGCAAACATGAAATGAATACCATGTTTTGTAATACTAGCCATAACATCTTCTAGCTGTCTAGGATCAGGAATTAGGTAAAGCAGACCACCTGTTGCTACAGTCCATAAGAAAGAAGTTGAAAAACCAAAGATATGTGACATGGGAAGACAACCTGATATCTTGTATTGACCTTCTGGTCTTTCAGCCAACCAGATATCCCAGTAAGGTAAAATCGATGCTTGAGACATCAGATTATAGTTTGTCAGCATCGCACCTTTCATTACACCTGTTGTTCCACCTGTGTATTGAAATACTGCTACGTCTTCTTTAGGATCTATCTCTGTTTTGATTCGTTTGTTTTCTCCTTGCTTCAGTAGATCTTGGTATTTGAGTTCATCCTTCACTTTTGGATTTTTTCTTCCAATGACTTTTTTGTAAAGGAATGACTTTATACTTGAGAGTTCATCTCCGATGGAAGAAACGATAACATGTTCAAGTTTTGTATCATCTTGTACTTCTCTTATCTTATCTAAGAACAGATCAAGAGTCACAATTACTTTTGCTTCACTATCTTGAAGCTGGTATCTAATTTCTTTAGAAGTATAGAGTGAGCTAATTGCTGTAAATATCCCCCCTAATGTGTTTGTAGCAAAAAATGCTATAAC
>JAGLTP010000032.1 GCA_023135215.1 Candidatus Heimdallarchaeota archaeon | reverse complement strand
ATCATACAAAAAATCAATTGAGCTTGAATATTTATAAAGCTAAGTAAATCTTATGAAAATATATGTTTCTGCTTCTTCTATCCTAATCTTACTTTAAACTAGATTAATTTAGTTAGTATTATAAATGCTTGTTACTACTCATCTCTGATGGATAAAAAGGAAACAGGATTAGCTATTGCAGTTAAAGATCTGGTTAAAAATTTTGATTTACAGGGTAGAGACAGTGTTCATGTTCTTACTGGATTGAATCTAGAAATAAATCAAGGTGAATTTGTAGCTATCATGGGACCTAGCGGAAGTGGAAAATCAACTCTTGTTAATATCCTTTCTACTTTGGAAACCATAACTTCAGGTGAAGTAAAAATCAATGGAGTTTTACTAAAAGATATGACAATTGAGGAACTCCTAACTTTAAGGAGATCACATTCTGCCGTTATTTTCCAGAATTTCGCATTAATTGATTATCTAACAGCTTTAGAGAATGTTAAGCTTCCAATGATTGTAAGAGGTATCTCTCATCAAGAAGCAAAATTAAAAGCAACTGAATTTTTAGAAGCAGTTGATCTTTACGCTCGTAAAGATCATTTACCAGAGGAATTGAGCGGAGGTGAACAACAAAGGGTAGCTATTGCAAGAGCATTAGCTCATGAACCTAAAATCATCTATGCTGATGAGCCTACAGGTAATTTAGATGTTGTTACTGGAATGAAAATTATTCAGCTTTTCAAAGATATCAGTCATAAAAGGGGTATTACCGTAATCATTGTTACTCATGATCATAATGCTGCTAGGGAAACAGATAGAATCTATATACTTCAAGAGGGCAAAGTGTTTGAAGAAAAATCCAAGAAGATAAAGCAAAGATCTTCTAAAAAGAGGTAATCAAATGAAAAAGATAAAATTCTTCTCATATATTGGAGATGCATTTCAATCAATAATTTCATACAAAAGAAGGAATCTATCTTTAAGTGCAGGCATAATTTTAGGTGCTGCTATATTTTCAAGTATTTTCTTTTATGGGTCTTTAGTTAATACTATAGCTGTTCAAGATATTATCAATGATATCGAAGCTGAAGTTATTTTCTATCCCCATGAAGAAATAAACGAATCCAAATCTCCATCTGAATTTGCTGAATCAATAATGACAAATGAAGAGATTTTGGACACCACAACGTTACATGGGCACAATCCTTCAGGTAAATTATTCTATTTAACATCACTAAATTTAATAGAAAGTGATTCAGGAATCACTAATTTCCCGTGGAGAGATGATTTTGAAGCTAATATATTTGATTCTGCTGATCAAAATGGAGACATAATTCAGCAGATAAAGTTAGTACGAGGGGAGTTTAATTTTACTAAGGGAGGGTGTTTACTATCTGACAAAGTAAGTCGAACTATGGGGATTTCAATAAATGAATCGCTTAGATTTAATATGACAATTGGAGAGCTTTTTATTCATCCAAATGGCTATACTGTTACAACTATCTATTATTCTCTCATTAATCTAACTATAACTGGTATTTTTCAATCAGATCTTTTTGGTGATAACTTTGTGATATTTTCTGACAAAGATTTAGATTCAGATTTAATGACCAGATTAACTGAATATAAACTCTATAATATTTACACCAGACTAGATTATTCCAAACTACCAGTTAATGATTTACAAGAGTTAAATAGAAAAATAGATAGAGTAATTCAAAAAGTTGAGATACAAAATGATGGGATGATTTTAGGATATAATATGATATCTTATCTGCTAGAAGAAAATCAAATGCGAATTATCGTTATGCAGCTTATAGATACAGTTCTCTATATTCCAGCGATATTTCTTTCACTAATTCTAACTATATCAGGAACTGAATTGTCATTGAAGGAAAGAAAATATGAAGTTTCTTCTTTAAAATCACAAGGAGCAAGTCCAAAACAAATCAAGCAAATGATATACATTGAAGTAATAATTATAGGTATAATTGCTTCATGTATTGGTATTCTTTTAGGTTCTATAATATCATCGATTGTATTATCTATTTCACGTTTTATGTCAGTAGATTTTTCAACATTTAGTGAAGCTTTTCGTTCAATAAATATAACTCCAGTTTCAATTCTAGGCACGATTTTTATCTCAATGGGTATCTCGTTAATTACAACAAGTATTAAAACCAAAGCCTTCATTGCTCAAGAGGTTGTAGAGGGAACTACAATTGATAAGAAGAAATCTAGTCTTTTCAAAC
>JAGLTP010000319.1 GCA_023135215.1 Candidatus Heimdallarchaeota archaeon | reverse complement strand
ATATCAGTTACTGCTTTTGTATTTTGGCGAGTAATTGATCCTGAAGTTGCTTTTTCAAGAACATCTTGGGACAAGTCATCAGATGCATATGTTGAAAAAATTATCAGAAATGCTGCTGAAAGTATCATTCGTACAACTTGTGCTAACATGGCTTTAGAGAAAATCATTCGAGACAGACAAGCTATTATTGAAGCTGTAACTAAGGAACTCCACTCATTAACTGCTGACTGGGGATTAATTATAGAAAGCTGTGAGATTAGAGATATAGAAATTATAGATCCAAACCTTAAATCTAATGTTTCAGCAATCATGAAAATTGAACAGGAGAAATTAGCTCGACTTAAAAGTGCAGAGATGCAAGAAATCACTCAATTAAGAGATTTAGAAGTAAGTCGAAAGGTAGGTATTGAACAACAGGAAGTTGACCTCGATGTCGAATCAAAGGAGAAAGTTAAAGAGATTAAGGTTCAAGAATTAGAGAGAAAAAGAACAGAGGTAGAAGCACATACATATCAGACTAAAATCGAAATTGAAGCTGATGCAAATGCTGAGCAAATTAAGAAACTTGCAGATGCTAAACAATTCGAAATGGTAGCTAGAGCAAAAGGAGAAGCTGCTGCTATTAGAGAGGCTAAAATGGCAGAAGCTGAAGGTATTCTGAGAAGAATTGAAGCTCTAGCAAAAGCGGATACACGTTTATTCCAGGAGATGATAATTGAAAAGCTTCCTGAAATATACCAGAATCTGGAAATTGATCGGATGATTGTTACTGGCAATAAAGATGACGCATTTTCTACAATTGCAAATTCTATACTTCCATTCTTACAAGTTATTCCAGAACTTGCTAAAAAAACGGAATTACAGCCTAAAAAGAAGAACTAATTTCCTCCCTCTTTTTTTATTTTAAGACTTTTGAAGACTAACAAAACCATTATCCATCCCTATGTACTTCATCCTCGATAGTCCATAATGTCTAAGTTTTGCTAAATGATCATCTTTTATCAAATTGTATTCATATTGTTCATGAATACTCAGTGCCCAATCAAGAGAAAAATTTAGACTAGGAACAAACGCTAAAGTAAGATACCCTTCTTGACTTAAAGTGGTTTGAATTAAGTTAATGTATTCTTTCATATGATCCTTGAAAACAAATGAAGATCCCATAAAAATATCCACACAATCTTTTAACATTTCCATTTGTAATTCGTCTCTCTCAAAGAATTCAACATTATAGACCTCATAAAGATCCTGAATAACTTTGCATCTATAAAGAGAATTTTGGGGTTCAATACTCAATACCATCACATTATTTTTGAAATGATTAGCTAGATGAAGTGCATCATAACCTGATCCACCACCCCAATTTAGAATCGTTAATGTGTCTTTTACATCAAACAAAGGTAATCTTTGTGATAAATTGGTATAAAAAACTTCTCGAAAATTGAAGAAAAATTCAGAACCATAGAGTGAATCTTGAGTTAAAATTAATTCATTATCATCCAATTTTCCTTGTTCTCCCTTTAATATTGCTTTGTACTTATGAACTAATTTATCAAAAAGTGCATTGAAGGGTTTTTGAACAATTTCTGAAGCTTGTTCAACTTCTGTTTCCAGAGTTTCTTCTAAATATTCTCGACGAGGAGAATCTGCATAAAATTCTCCTTGTTTAGTTATTAGTTCTTGTTCTGCTAACAAATCAAATATACAGAAAAACTCATCCTCTAATGTATTGAAATTTAGCATATGAAAAATCTCTTCAGGTGATCTAGGTCTATTCAAAATCTCAAAAACACCTAGTTCTCTCAGCATTTTAGATGCTTTCACTGTTGAAATCTTCATTAACATATCTAGGTTTTCTTTTACTTTTTCTTCTGTTGAATCTATTGAAAGGGAAAATGTACTCAATTTATAACACCGATTCTTTGCTTCTACTGCGTATAATGAAATATTACAACTATCAAATTTAATATTTCTTATAGTTTTTCACCTGTTTTTGATAAACCAGTAAGAAAAGTATTAAGGAAAATGGGTTTTGAGTTATTTTCTATATACATCCACAAGTTTTCTTGATTTGAGAAATATAACAAATTCCACAACTAATGAGACAGGAACTGAAAGATTCTGACTGATAGCATAGATTGAATGATTTCCTTTAAACAAACTCAAATTCTCTGAAAATAACTGGAAATTCCTTTCAAGAGTAATCCATCCTTTTTGCTGGATATTTTCTGGTCGTTCAGATAATTCGGGATGGTCTTCCTCTGCATGAATTATTAAATCAACAATTTCTGAAATAATATGCTTTTTTGGTTGTCTTGAGATGTTTTTGTCCATGTACAGGATTGCTTCCTGAGTAGAAATTGTTTTTGTTTCACCTGCTACATTGATATAAGAATTAAAAAGATAGGTAAACCAATCATCAATATATGAATAGTTAATCTTACTATGAGGTTTTTTTGCCCCAATCATTATTGCTTCTTTTTCTTTATGTTTGTAAACCAGAAGTTCTAACCCTTTATAATATAGACTTATCAGATCTCCTTCTTTCAATTCAGCTTCGCTTTTCTGTATATCAATAAATTTGAATAAATGGGAGAGATCCATTTTTTTCTCAGCTATAATCTTTGGAAAGAATCTACCATCAATAGTCCCTTTATGATATTGGATAAATATAAATCCGTAAAAATTATTGAACTCCGTTCCTGTTATTACAGAATTGTCATCGATTGAGAGTCCTTTGGTTACATTACCTACTCTAGCAGAATAAGGAATTTTCACTGATTCAACTTTTTCTGAATCGATTAGATGTTTTAAAGCTTCATCAAAGATTTTGGGATCACCTTGAGTTCTTTCGGAAAGTGATCTTGCATATTTTGTTAGTTTGTCTAGATCAGCTGTTGGAACACAAACAAAGAGTAAAACGACAATGTTTTCTACTTCTTCTTGAAATGTAGTAAATCTTCCAAGCACGATTCGTTCATCCAAGCTTGTTATTACATCAGCATTTGTTCTTGCAAAACCTGTATATATTTCACTTAGAGAGCTCACATCTTTCAGTTTATCTCCAAAATTAGAACGAGACAATTCTTTTAAAAAGCATACTGGACCATAGATTATATCAAACATTATTATAGAGATTACTTTGATACCTAAATCTCTTAGAAAAGGAACGTGAAATGGTGAGATTTCCAGCTTATGATATTTCTCTTCTGTACTGATATGAACCACCCAGTCTCAATGATAGTATAATTAAGTTACTTTCTAATTGAACAAATCTGCTCAAATATTATCTGGCTTTATCAGTTTTAAACTGACTCATAGTTCTATAGCAAAACACTGTGCAAAAACCTCAAAGAAAGTATTCTAGTTATACAAATTAGCCCTTTCTTCCTCTAGAATAGGAATAAGTTCATTGATAACATCAAAATCACAATTATCAAGGAATTCTTTTGATGTTTTCCAGAAATCATCGAATAACACAGAATGGTAACCTAATGACTCATATGACAAAGCTTGGATTAAAACTTCTAACTTATCCACATAAGAAACGAATTTCGATTCCAATGATTCTCTATCTTGTAAATCATCAAACATCTCTTTCCATCTGCTCTTCACATCCTCGTTAGTTATCAGTGAGAGAAGTTCGGTACTAGCTGTAGTTAGGACCTGATTCTTGAATTCTTGATATTTATCTTCTCCTAGGAGGATTGCAAGCTGTCTGTCAAAATCTTGATACTTACATTCAGGTAGATCATGAATAATAGCTATTCTCATAACTATTTCAGTATTCAGCTCTTCTTCAGGATGAAGTGAATTGTGAAGATCACTTAATAACAAGGATAACATAGCAACATTATAAGCGTGATCAGCAATGCTTTCCACATCTGAGAGAGGGATACCTACCCTAATCCACCCTTGTCTTGGTAACCTCTTCAGCTGAATGGCGCTTTGAATAAATCCGTATATCAGCTGGTATAGCTCGTCCACTTCACTCGTCTCTATCAAGTCTGTCGAGAAAATGAAGGAAATTGATTATTAAAAAACATCGATGGGGGTAATCGGTATAGGCAATTAGAGTAAGGAAAAAAGGAGTTTGACTTACAAGAATTTCTTGAGAAAACTCCATTGTCTTTCAGTATCTGAATCAAGATTATGTAACTGTTCTTTAGTCATAGATTTTGTTCTACCTTGTAAACTCGACCAATCTGTTATTGGTAATCTATTTTCCTTATCGACATATTTCTGACTAGGGCGACTAATCATTGCTTGCCCCGTTTCACGATCCCATTCGAATAAAGGCCAAATCCCAGTTTGAACAGCTAAACGAGCTATTTTGATAGAATCAGCAGACTCAGATCTCCAGTTTGGAGGACATGGTGAATCTATTTGCATAAACTTGAATCCTTCCATTGAAATAGCTTTTTTGAATTTTGTTACTAAATCTTCCATATAAGCAACAGTAGCTGTGGCTACATATCTAGCATTATTAGCCATCAGTATGAAAGGAACCATCTTTCGAGGAGTAGTGTTTCCTAGTGG
>JAGLTP010000318.1 GCA_023135215.1 Candidatus Heimdallarchaeota archaeon | reverse complement strand
TCCTTGATCTTCAAAAGAGTCAAGGTTGTAGAATTGTAGATAAGAAAACTGGTAATTCATTTTTAGATTTCTTCTCGTTTTTTGCTTCTTCTCCAGTAGGAATGAATCATCCTGAAATGGTATCCAAAGAATTCTTGGATAAACTTGCTTATGTAGCTGTAAACAAACCCAGTTGTTCAGATTTTTATACAGATGAAATGGCTGAATTTGTTGATACTTTTGACAGGGTTGGTATACCTGATTTTCTCCCTAATCTTTTCCTAATTAGTGGTGGAGCTTTAGCGGTTGAAAATGCTCTTAAGACTTCTTTTGATTGGAAAGTTAGAAAAAATTTTGCAAAAGGTGTAGAAGATGAACTTGGAACTAAAGTTATCCATTTTCAACAAAGCTTCCATGGACGAAGCGGTTATACTTTAACTTTAACAAATACTTCTGATCCTAGAAAAACAAAATACTTCCCAAAATTCAAGGAATGGCCAAGAGTAATCAATCCAACTATGAGATTTCCTGTTGAAGATAACTTAGATAAAATTGTCTTAGCTGAAGAACAGAGTGTTTCACAAATAAACGAAGCAATTGACAAATACGGAGATGATATCGCTGCGATTATTATAGAACCCATCCAAGGTGAAGGGGGGGATAATCATTTCCGAACAGAATTTTTGGCAAAGCTCCGCAGTATTTCTGATAAAAACGAATTAATGTTAATCTATGATGAGATACAGACTGGTGCAGGTTTAACTGGGAAGTTCTGGTGCTTCGAGCATTTTGAAAATGCAAAGCCAGATATTATTAGCTTTGGAAAGAAGATGCAAGTTTGTGGTATCTTAGCTTCTGATAGAGTAAAAGAAGTTAAGAACAATGTATTCGAAGAAAGCTCTAGAATCAACTCAACTTGGGGAGGTAATCTAGTTGATATGGTACGTGCAACTAAATATCTAGAAATTATAGAAAAGGAAAATCTCATAGATAAAACTGCAAAGAATGGAGAATATATGCTCAATCAAATGATTGAAATTCAAAACGATTATCCTGAGAAGATTTCGAATGCCAGAGGTAAAGGATTCATGATTGCTTTTGATCTTCCAACTACTGAACTTCGAGATAAAATTAAAAA
>JAGLTP010000317.1 GCA_023135215.1 Candidatus Heimdallarchaeota archaeon | reverse complement strand
AATCAATGATATAATTTTTCATATATGTAAAATCTTCTTGTTTTGAAAAATTATGATTTGCTCCTTCTACAATCTTGAAATCTTTATCCAACTCTGACGGTATTTTTTCATATAGTTTCTGAATCCCTTTTTCAGATAATACTTCATCCTTATCTCCTGTAATTACTCTGATTGGGATTTGTAGACTTGGTGCTAGTTTCATTGGATTATAGAGCTTTACTTGAGATAAGAATTCCTTCTTCAAGTCTTGCACTTTGGGTATTCTCATTTGTTTATCTCTTTGCCATAATTGAGCCATTCCATCAAAGATTTTGAGTTTTGGTATTTTTTCCGTATCGTAAACTGGGGATCGAATAGCTAGGCATTTAATTCGTCTATCTCTTACAGAGTGACATAAAGCCATTGCACCCCCAAAACTCTCACCGAATAACCCTATTCTTGATGAATCTATCCTAGGATGTTGTGCTAAATCGGTTACAATTCTGTTTATGTTTTCATGTGAAAAATAGTATTCATAATCTCCTGAGCTAGATCTAACTCCTGTATAATCAAAAGCGAAATATGCTATTTTATTATCTGTAAAGCTAGAAGCTATCCTTTCCTTTTCTTTTTTGGGGTCAGTTCCAGGCATGCCATTTAATCTGATTATCAATGGATACTGTTCTTCTTTATTTGGCAAATAAAGATAGCCTTGTATTTTTTCGTCTCGAAATTGTATCTCACGCTTTTCTACTTTCAATTTACTTACTTCCGTTTTCAATCTCACAATAACTTAATGAATAATTAGTAGACGTTTGATTTTCAAGCTTAAAGGAAGATGAATCATAAGGGATGGATTCTTTAATATTGTTAGAGAAATTTATCCGGTAATTTTCACTCTTTTTCTCCTTGAATATCTCTATATCGTGCAGACTAAGATGCAATCCTTCTCCTAAAGCTTTAGAAACAGCTTCTTTTATGGTCCAAAAGATTGTTCCAAGATTGTCATCATTTGAGATAATTTTTCTCTCTTCTTCTGTAAAAGCTTCTTTAAAGAATCCTTCGTTTCGCTTTTCGATTTTTTC
>JAGLTP010000316.1 GCA_023135215.1 Candidatus Heimdallarchaeota archaeon | reverse complement strand
TAGATATGGTTTTCTCTATCTTATTTCATTTAGTTCTAAAAACATTGATGTTAAAAAATATAACGAAAATCTAAATTTAGTTAATACAGTGTCAATTAATAGAACAATACATGATCAGATTCTCTACGAAATACACATATCAGAATATGGAAATTTATTTGGTTATTTTTTTAATTCTACTGTAACATCAAATTCCATAATTGACAAAATTAGTATTCTTCAATTTAATGAATTTGGTGATATTAATTGGAATTGCACTTTTACATTTTCCAATGAATCCTTGCCTTTCTTCCCATTAATCCAGTTAAGTGAGTCTATAACAAATACACTTTTCGTAGGTATAGAAAAATCTCTTTACAAAATTATTACAGGTTCGGGAGTAAAAGTCTGGCAGCATGATTTTCCTTCTGAAATTCAAGCTATTACAACTTTAGAAACTGATATCTTTGTTGTTCATTCTGATGCTTCTTTAGCTTATTCTCCATCTTATCTTCTTCTAATTTCAGACCAAAATGAAATCCTTTGGGAAATGTCATGGGTGAATTTATATGGTTTTGTTACTTTTCCTGTAATCAATTACAATGGAAAATCAATTGGTATAAACAGAGTTATTTCTGGTTATACAAATAATGTAAAAGTGAAAAGTGGAGAATTTATTTTACTTAATAAAGAAGGAAAAATTGAATTTAATCATACTTTAGAAAACACAGATCCTGAAGCAATTGATTTCAATACCATAAAATGCTATGCTACTTCAAATGATAAATTCTATGAGGTTGGTTTTTTCACAGATGAGAACGATGTATTGAAAAGTTTTATTAGATTCTACAGCTTCTGAATAAGGACTAAATTTCTAACAAATTCATTTTATGAATTATTATCTAGCTGTTTAATTATATTTCTCATATTAAAAATCCTAAAAAGAAAAAGAATAAGATAACTCTTCTCCCTTAAAAACTTGATATTCAAATCATGATCTCTCTCTGATTAAGAAAAGTAGTTTTATTTAATATCTATTCTTCTAGGAGGTTGATTCTTCTTTTCTTTCTTTTTCTACCAATATGCTGCAATAATACTATACAGGTAATAACTACTAAAGTAATAGAAATATCATTTTTAG